>NZ_JBEJZY010000049.1:0-34656 GCF_040256935.1 Photorhabdus viridis | reverse complement strand
AAGGGAGATCACGGCTGGTCACTAGGTATTTGACAAATTCAATTAACCGTGAAATATCAAGTTGACTGCTGTCAATTTTTAGGTTCAGTTCTAATCTGACCCAATTAGGGCGTTTTATTGACTGTTTACTATAGCTAATACCGCTAGATAGGTTGTCCTCTTCGCCATCCCACATATCTTCAATAAGTAATGGAAAATCTTTTTTATAAGATTTTTCAAAATAGTTCACCGTATTTTCTGTTGGCCCTTGTTCATCAAACACAATGTGTGTTAGTGCTCCCTTTCGTGAGTAGCCAGTTAAATACCATGTTTTTTTTCGCCCAAAAAATATATCAACTTGTCGTGTGATACAAAATAAATCCATTAACGCAGTATTGGCAGTAATAGTCTCCTGCTGCTCATAACGTACATTGATTTCTATACGAATTATCTCCATATTCACCTCGAGTTAAACTGTTACCATCAAATCTGAGCAGGGTGTATAGTGAACACTGATATTTTTATGCTCAATAAATAGTGTCTTAAAATAAGCATAACTGATTGGTTGTAGAAAATGCCATTCCACATGGGGCGTATTATCTAATACGTCACATACAGCTTGTTGCCGAGCACCTTGTTTCCTTCCTGATTTCATCCCCTTCCACCAATTTTTGGGTCTACCATCACTATCAAAAAACTGGTCATACCGCGCTTTAGCCTCCAGAAATAAGCAATACGCTGGCCGCCAGCCATCAAAGGTCACTTTCAGGCACTGAAATTCCTGGATCATCTGTATGCTGGGATCATATTTCGTTTGGGCAATAAATCGCTGATAGTTAATTGTGATGGCGCTCCAGCGGCTCACCTTGCGATATTTTTCACTCGTCACCGGAATAGCCAGGCAAGCCTTGCACTCTTTTTTACTCTCCGTTTTTTCACACTCTTCCGCCTTAGACTGGGCCTTCGCCTGAACCGCACTGGTATCAACTGATCCTTCCCCTAAATCATCATCCTCCCAAAAATCCGCATGCGCTTCGGCACTCCAGACGATATTTCTGTCTTCATCCGTGATTTCAGGACTTATGACAAAATCCATTTTCTTACGGTGAATGTGTTCATCGTCTTCAACGGGTTTTTCTTTACTAGCTTCCATGATGCCGACAGCAATTAATACCCCGGCACAGGCGCTGGCAACATATTCAGCCGCACCCACTGCGACAGGGACCAGTAATGGTATGGGCATATCAACGTCTCCTGTTGATCTTATTTTTTGCAATACAAAGAATATCTTTAAACTGCTGTTTCAGCTCCTGACCGGGAATTCAAATGCTCCGAATTAAATTCACATTAACTGGCAAGAGTAAACTTATGCTGACTGGCAATTAATTTTGCCCCACAGGCTGTTTGCATTCCTTCAAGCGCAATCAATTTTCCTTTATATTTTAAAGAGTCAGCCCCCTGAACAATAGGAAAAACCCCTTTGCATTGAGGGCACTCCACCAAATCCTCTTTACCTGCTACAGGAATACCCTTGTGAGTATAGTCATCAATAGCGGTAATCACCTTACCGCCATGATCTGTCGTATCCCCCAGCAGAATAACTGCTTTTACCATTAACGTTCTCCTCCATTTTTCGATTGGTAAATAACATCACCCCCATCACACTTCGGTAATTAATGGTAATAATCCTAAGTTCACCAACTGAATTTCAACATCATTGGATTTATCAATATCGTCCTGATTTCCTCCATCAAAAATGCCTTTTTTGGTGACAATCAGAGTACCTACCTGTTCATTATTCTGCTGCACGGGAAGCACATCTTCCGCCATAGGCAGATAGGATTTATCAATAATGCGGGGCTGGTAAAGCATCCAGCCAACACTGAGACGGTCAGGGAAAACTTGTTTGCCTTTTACGGTATAGCCATTATTTTCGACTTGAATATAAGGGAGGTCACGGCTAGTCGCTAAATATTTGACAAAGTCGATTAATCGGGATGTATCAAGCCGGGTACTCTCGATTCTTAGGTTTAATATTAACCAAACCCAGTTGGGACGAACACTTGACATTTTTTTATAACTAATACCACAGGATAATTCATCCTTTTCGCCATCCCATATGCCAGTGATCAATGAAGGAAAATCTTTCTTATATTCTTTTTCAAAGTCTTTTATAGCAACCTCGGTTGGCCCCAATTCATCAAACACAATATTCTTCAGGGCCTCCTTTCGGGAGTAACCAGTTAAATACCAGTTTTTTTTCTGCCCGAAAAAGATATCGATTTGCCGTGTAATATGAAACAAATCCATCAACGCAGTACGGACGGTAATAATTTCCTGTTGTTGATGACGTACATTAATTTTTACACGAACTATTGTCATATTTACCTCAGATTAAACTAAATTTGTTAGAAGTGATAGGGAGTATAATGAACGCTAATATTTTTATGATCGCTAAACAGTATCTTAAAATACCCATAACTAATCGGCTGTAAAAAATGCCATTCCACACGGGGAGTCTCCTCCAGTACATCACAGACTTTTTGATGCCTTTCTGCTTGCTTTTCGGCTGAGAAAACACCTTTCCACCAACCTTTAGGCTCATCCTCACTAATAAAAAACTGGTCATACCGCGCTTTGGCCTCCAGAAATAAGCAATACGCGGGTCGCCAGCCATCAAAGGTCACTTTCAGGCACTGAAATTCCTGGATCATCTGTATAGTCGGATCATATTTCGTTTGGGCAATAAATCGCTGATAGTTAATCGTGATGGCGCTCCAGCGGCTCACCTTGCGATATTTTTCACTCGTCACCGGAATAGCCAGGCAAGCCTTGCACTCTTTTGTACTCTCCGTTTTTTCACACTCTTCCGCCTTAGACTGGGCCTTCGCCTGAACCGCACTGGTATCAACTGATCCTTCCCCTAAATCATCATCCTCCCAAAAATCCGCATGCGTTTCGGCACTCCAGACGATATTTCTGTCTTCATCCGTGATTTCAGGGCTTATCACAAAATCCATTTTCTTACGGTGAATGTGTTCATCGTCTTCAACGGGTTTTTCTTTACTAGCTTCCATGATGCCGACAGCAATTAATACCCCGGCACAGGCGCTGGCAACATATTCAGCCGCACCCACTGCGACAGGGACCAGTAACGGTATGGGCATATCAACGTCTCCTGTTTATCTTATTTTTTGCAATACAAAGAATATCTTTAAACTGTTGTTTCAGCTCCTGACCAGGAATTCAAATGCTCCAAATTAAATTCACATTAACTGGCAAGAGTAAACTTACGCTGACTGGTAATTAATTTTGCCCCACAAGCGGTTTGCATTCCTTCAAGCGCAATCAATTTTCCTTTATATCTTAAAGAGTCAGCCCCCTGAACAATAGGAAAAACCCCTTTGCATTGAGGGCACTCCACCAAATTTTCTTTACCTGCTATAGGAATACCATTGTAAGTATAATCATCAATAGCGGTAATCACCTTACCACAATGATCTGTCGTATCCCCCAGCAGAATAACTGCTTTTGACATTAATGTTCTCCACAATTTTCAATTGGAAAATAACATCATCCCCATCAAACTTCAGTAATTAATGGCAATAATCCCAGATTCACCAACTGTATTTCTACATCATTGGATTTATCAATATCGTCCTGATTTCCTCCATCAAAAATACCTTTTTTGGTGACAATCAGAGTACCTATCTGTTCATTATTTTGATGAACAGGAAATACCTCCTCCGCCATAGGAAGATAGGATTTATCAATAATGCAAGGCTGGTAAAGCATCCAGCCAACACTGAGGCGATCAGGGAAAACCTGTTTGCCTTTTACGGTATAACCATTATTTTCGACTTGAATATAAGGAAGGTCACGGCTAGTCGCTAAATATTTGACAAAGTCAATTAACCGAGAGACTTCAAGCTGATGGCTATCAATCCTTAAATTCATTTCCAACCAAACCCAATTAGGGCGAATAGTTAACATTTTGCTATAACTAATGCCACTGGATAATTCATCCTTTTCACCATCCCATATACCATTAATAAGAGCAGGAAAATTTCTCTTATAATCTTTTTCGAAACTTTTTATGGCAACCTCAGTTGGTCCCTGCCCATCAAACACAATATGTTTTAGAGCTTCCTTTCGGGAATAGCCAGTTAAGTACCACGCTTTTTCTTGGTTAAAAAATACATCGATTTGACGTGTGATATGAAACAAGTCCATCAAGGCTGTATAGGCAGTAATGGTTTCTCTCTGCTCATAATATACATTAATTTTTATACGAACTATCTCCATGTTTACCTCGAATTAAACTAAACTGCTGCAAGGGGTATAGTGAACACTGATATTTTTGTATTTGTTAAATAGTACTTTAAAATACCCATAACTGATAGGTTGCAAAAAGTGCCATTCCACATGGGGAGTACTATCTAGTACATCGCAAACCTTCTGGTGCCTGATAGCCTGATTTTGGGCTGATTTAACACCTTTCCACCAACTTTTGGGTTCATCTTCACTCCTAAAAAACTGGTCATACCGCGCTTTGGCCTCCAGAAATAAGCAATACGCTGGTCGCCAGCCATCAAAGGTCACTTTCAGGCACTGAAATTCCTGGATCATCTGTATGCTGGGATCATATTTCGTTTGGGCAATAAATCGCTGATAGTTAATTGTGATGGCGCTCCAGCGGCTCACCTTGCGATATTTTTCACTCGTCACCGGAATAGCCAGACAAGCCTTGCACTCTTTTTTACTCTCCGTTTTTTCACACTCTTCCGCCTTAGACTGGGCCTTCGCCTGAACCGTACTGGTATCAACTGATCCTTCCCCTAAATCATCATCCTCCCAAAAATCCGCATGCGCTTCGGCACTCCAGACGATATTTCTGTCTTCATCCGTGATTTCAGGGCTTATCACAAAATCCATTTTCTTACGGTGAATGTGTTCATCGTCTTCAACGGGTTTTTCTTTACTAGCTTCCATGATGCCGACAGCAATTAATACCCCGGCACAGGCGCTGGCAACATATTCAGCCGCACCCACTGCGACAGGGACCAGTAATGGTATGGGCATATCAACGTCTCCTGTTGATCTTATTTTTTGCAATACAAAGAATATCTTTAAACTGTTGCTCAGATTTCTGATCAGGGGATTCCAAGGCAGATTTGATTGGCAAGGCATGCTGAAAATCAGGATTAAACGCGACCAGAAATAAATAGGATTGAATCAAGTATTTATCCTGAAAGTTTAATGTCAGTAAATAGTCATAAGCCGCCATTAGCCGTTTGTTCAACGAAGACGGGGAAGGTATTAATTCAGCATGTTTGGCTAGAAGTTCGGCCTGTATACGATCAATAACGGTCTGCTTTTCCAGTTTGGTAATGATATCAAGTTGTGTCTGGGTCAATTCAATCATAATGGGTCTCCTGACACCGAATAGTAAGTAGCATTGTGTTGATAAACCCATACGTTAATACCCTGCATAAATGCAGACAGTTGCTCATGGCTAAAAATGTCACGAATGCGATGCAAAATACGGGGGTCATAAAAACGTAACAGTGCCGTCTGTTTTGCCGACAGCTGAATATTTAAATATGGCACAAGATGGCGGGTCAGTTTATCTAATGACAGAGAGGTTAACAGCCATGATACTGCCGGAGACGTTTCTTCAAGTGTTGATAATTTATCTTGCCACTGATGAGCGTATTCCATATCAAACAGCCACGGGCCTGCAAACGCAATTTTTGAATCTGGATAGTGCCGGAATAATGGGTTGTTGATACCCGCAATATAGTTAATTTCCTCACCAAAACAGCGCTCATATTGCAAACCATTCACCAGCGCATAAAGCCGAACGTCGGGATGTTCTTTCTGATAATTAGTCAGTTTTTCGCTTAATTCAGATGTCATGACTACCCCCGGATAACGGTTATTGCTTCTTCAAGTTCTGCTTTCATCAAACAGCTGAGGCAAATTTCTTTGAGTGGTTCTTTAGCAACGGTAATTGGCATTTCAGCACTGACCTGTTTCAGTTTATCCAGCATATCCGGCTGTTTCCCTCCCCAACCCGAACCTGTACCTGGTGCTCCACTGGCAAAACTAATCCCGGCACTACTGCTGATACCACTGGCATCAATTTTAATAAAATGCCCTGCTGCCTGTAAGGTCAGCTCACTTCCGACATCAATGACTATCTTTGCCCCAGAACTGAGATGAATTTCATTTCCACTCTGTACCAACAACGCATCATCAGCTTTGATATGGAGTTTTTGCCCGGTTGAAATGGAAATGTCCTGTTTCGCTAGAACACGATATTCACTATCAACACGTAAGTGGGCGTCGTGTTTAACATGATGAGTCCGGTTATGTTCAACATTGACCATTTCATCATTTAAGATCTCAGTCTTCATGTTTTTCTGAGCATGAATATAGATTTCCTCACCGCCTTTATCATCGTCAAAACGCAGTTCATTGAATCCTTCCCCTTTATGGGTTTTTGATCGGATTGACATCTGCGTTTTTGCCATCGGTAAACGGTTCGGTGGAATATTGCACGCATTGTAGGTTCGGCCAGTAATAATCGGCTGGTCAGGATCACCATGCAGAAAATCGACCAAGACTTCCTGACCAACACGCGGGATGGCAATCATTCCCCAAGTGTGTCCAGCCCAGGCCTGGCTCACTCTTATCCAGCAAGAACTCTGATCATTCAGCTTGCCATACCGATCCCAGGCAAACTGTACCCGCACCCGCCCATATTCATCACAAAAGATTTCTTCCCCTTCCGGGCCAACCACTGTGGCAATTTGCAATCCGTCAATACGTGGCTTGGGGTAAGGTGAGGGGCGCCATACCCGATTAGGATCACCGAAGTCAAAATAGTTTGTTAAAACCGTGCCCATGTGACCTGAATGTGATTGATCTGCTTGAGGCTGTAGGCCCTGATGGGTAATTTTGAGGATTTGCCATGTTGTATTAAATTTCTCCTTCGGATGATCGGTAAGCTTAAACCACACGGCGGGCAAGAGAGCAAAGCAGTCACTTTGCCCACTGCCGGACAAGACATCATTGCGCAGCGCTTCCAACCGGTACTGACTTATCCGCTGTCCGATTTCATCTTTATAACGCCCTGGAAAATCATAGTGATAGTAACTACGTAAATCCGACCGCTGATTACCGATGTACCTGTGGTTCTCATGGAATTGAAAATCAGCAACACACCGGGGATTTTTAAATGTGTAGTCTTTTACCGAAACTTCCGCAATACCCACCTTTTCTCCCCAACGGAACTGGTTGATGCAACACTGGCTGCCTGTGGCATCAAGTTCTGGGTTATAGGGCAGTGAAAGATCGCCATTATTGGTATAAGAATCGACAAAAATAATTGTCGGCTCGTTCTCACTCTGATTAAAGTAAAAGTAATAAAAGATCCCTTCATCAGCTAACAGACGCTGTAAAAAAGCCAAATCACTTTCATCGTACTGCACGCAGAACTCCCGTGCTGGATGTTCATAACGCAATAGGCAAGAGAAATGACGAACACCATTTTCTTTCAACAGCCTGTCAATAATATCGGTGACGGATTTATTCTGAAAAATACGGGAGTTGACCCGTAGCCCAGCACGCCACAAGGAAGGATGAAGCGTCAAATGGTAGCGACTACGATAACGGCCCGTTGCTTCCTGCTCAAAATGCGTCACAATCCCAGTGATATAACGCTCCGGTTGTCCGTCACGATAAACGGTCAATGTCGCATATTTATCCAGAACATCCGCAAAATCAATGTCTGGATTGGCGCAGGTTAATGTGGCTTGCAAACTGAATAGCGTTGACAAGGCTTCATTCAGTATAAATCCAACCACCGCAAAAGTTTTCACAGGAAGATTACCGGCTATGAGAGTAAAAACCAGTCCGGTTCGTTCCACATCAAAATCATTAGCCATAAGCAATTATTACCTATAATTGAGTTGTCAGCCCGCAATATACCCCAGACAAAACGATCACAAAAGAAGCAATAATGCTATTTTTTAATCAAAGAACTCAATATAGACAATCGGATAATGACACGCTTAAAACGGCAGGAATGCATTTCTATTTCTGCGACCCGGTTGCTTTTATGCAATATGTAGCAAAATAACGATTAGATATGGGAATTGATAAGCGATATATTCACTATGAATATTTCGGTCCGCATAAAGTGATTTAAACTTTCAGTTTAATGATTTGTGTATAAATTTATCTCGTTTATTCTCCTTTATCATTTGGATTCAGCCAATTTTTCTGAATACGAATCCCTCGGCTATGCATCAAAAATTCTGACAAATATCCATCATGAGGCACAAGTGGCGCCATCCAGGTTGTCGGTATATTTCCTGCATAGACATTGCTGATGGTTGTATCACTGAGAATAGGATCCAGAATTTCACGTTTCCTCGAAAATACAGTAACAACCAACGAATCTGATAGCATTTGTAAACTATCTGGATTCACATAAGGGGCGACGGTAACACATGGAAACGGAAGCTCACGTTGAATCAGCGGGTCTGTTGGATGATCGACAATAGTAATAAAAGGTCTCAGGATATATCCCGATGAGGGTTGATCACCAGACAACCGGGTATTTTCATGATCTCTCTTTTCAGGGTAAAGCGACGTCTGTAATAAAGTCGTGATATAAGGAGTGCATAATGGAAATACCGCTTCGGCATCCATCTGATTAAATGCTTCAGATAAACGCTTACCAAAATCAGCAGGATCCCCTTCGACTAATACCGCACTGGCAGAAACACATGCGGCGCCACCAAGAGAAGTGACCGATCGTGCAACGAGTGAAACCGCTTCATCAATATTTACATCTGAACCAACCACAATCTTCGAACGTCCCGGTCCTTGTATTAGAATTCTAGGATTCAAATGATATTTATCAACGATATCTTGTCCGCCATAAATAATAGACAGATCTGCCACAGAAACGATTTCGTCAGCCCCTTTATGATCTGTTGGTATAAGCGCCACGTAGTTTTCGAGTCCAGCCTGCGCCAGTGAAGAAACTAATCGTTGAGCTGTGAATGGTTCACGAACAGAAGGCTTAATTAAGATTCGATAACCAAAAGCGAGGGCTTGCGGCCATAAAGCATGTGCTCCAGGTCCATTGCCTCCCGTAAGAACAGCCAGTACATCTGCTCGCCGGCTGAATAAAGCACATCCCTCGGCAACCCGGTTATCATCCACACCCCAAACAGCGCCATGTGGCACAGATGCTGTGATTATCTCAGGCATCATCATCAACACCTGTGCCGTTTCAGACAGTAAATTTTCGATAATGCCCGCAGGCAATCCAGTGACACGGTGCGTCAGTTGTACATACTCTGCCGGAGAAAGACCAGCGACATTCTCACTGAAATAAATTTTTGCGGCTTCATTTATCGCTGCATGAATCTCATCTAACCTCAACCGTGGCGCTATTCTCATTTTCCGCACAACATCACAGATATAAACAGGAGGCACTACCGCAGTTTCTCCAACAACTTCATTTGAAATATCAGTAATAACCGCACGCCGATGTGTAACATAGGAATGACCCAAAGCGAAAGCCTCTACCTGTTGCAACTTATTCACCGTTCTCACCGTTACTGCTTTTTCGTCAGGCTTTACACTATTCGTTAGCATTAATAAACCCCTTCCACTACTGTCTGACCAGAAATCTCCTCAACAGGACGTACCAAGGCAACTGAAGCTCCTGGGTAATTATCTATCCTTGGAATTCTCACAGCCGTATCACGCTCCAGAATATTTGGAAATAAAGCAAACCTGTTGATGTAGTTCATGACAACCCGGCCACGTTCTCCAAAAGGAACCGGTTTTTGTGCCAGCGTATCAATAACGTCAAAAAGGACATTAGGAGCAAAACTGTCAAAGATAGGTGTACCTTCAAAATCCTGGCTATCTCTTGCTTTAGATTCACCGAGTATCATTGTACTGCCATAACTGGCTGTTATCTTAACATCAGGAAAAACTGAGGATTGCAAAAACACCAAGGTATCCGGATCCATATGAGTACCACCCCAGACAATCAAATCCAACGTTTTATTCAAATGATTCACCAGTGCCGATCTTCTCACTATCCGCTCTAAAATCGGCGGCGTGACAACTAGATAACTGATATTTTGCGTGTTAATAATATCTTCAGCCTGGTCGATAATATGATCACAATAAGCATCCAGTCCGTTAAGATCCCCTTGTTGGATTATCTTCTTAACCCAACGAGGGTCTAAATCTACAGTGAAAAAATACCCGCCACTAGAGCGTGCCCGAAGACGGCTTATTGCCCCAATAACATGAGGCCCAGAAGGGATCAGCGCGAGCGTATTCTTTACCGCGCCTTTATTAACGATATCACCCACACGCCAAGCAACAAGCTGCTCTAACCATTCTTCAAATACAACAACTCGCTTAGGGCGTCCCGTCGTCCCCCCACTTTCAAACACACCCGCAATCACAGCATCTTTCAAACCGCGTGGCACCAAACTTTCAACTGGAATATCCCGAAGTTCATCAGCAATATCAGGAAATAGCATTAAATCAGAGAAAGTACGCACATCTTTTAATGGATCAAAATCTAATGTTTTATGTTTTTCGAGCCAAAATGGCGATCCCGTTTCAGGTGAGAAATGCCAATTCATGATTTGAGATAAATGAATGTTAAAGCTATGAAAATCGATCATATATATCTCCACATTATTAAGCGGAATTTACAGATACTACTGATCAGCCTAAAAAAGATAATCAATTTAAATAATCGGTAAAACGCTTTATTCTCTCTATATCTGGGAAAAAAGAAACTATACAACATACAATTTTAATCGATTTTTTAAAGATAGCCTCAAATTCTTACAATAAATATAGATTAAAAATAGTAAAGTCAAAGATTGCTAATTGATTTTAAAACATATTCAGCCGTTAAGAAAACATTGTCACTCACATTAATCGTGGCACTTAACTTTAAAAAGATAAATTTCTTTATCGAAACTGTATATAACCAACCTAAAAGCGATTGATTTATATGATTGTATTTCTAAACAATTATTTAATTACCCATACCATTCATTATCACTGATTAATATATTTATCTAATCTTTATATTATATCATCAGAATTTTTACTCTATTTTAAATATCCTTTATACCAGCCAATACTGTGATTTTATAGAGGGCGGCCTTTGATCTGCCTGTTACCACCCCCAAAGTTAAATTATCTAAATCGCCTCTTCGTCCTGTTCACCGGTACGAATACGCACAACACGGGCAACATCGAATACAAAGATTTTACCATCACCGATTTTTCCGGTTTGCGCGGTCTGCATAATGGTTTCAACACAGGTATCGACAATATCATCTGCCACCACAATTTCGATTTTTACTTTTGGCAGAAAATCCACCATATATTCTGCACCGCGATACAGTTCTGTATGCCCTTTCTGACGCCCAAAACCTTTTACTTCTGTCACAGTCATACCGGTGATACCCACTTCAGCCAGCGCTTCACGTACATCATCCAGCTTGAAGGGTTTGATAATCGCATCAATCTTTTTCATGAAGTTTTCCTGTTGTTACCAGTTTTTACGACCGAAACCAGAGGTAATCGGATAGCGTCTGTCTTTACCAAAATTGCGTGGGGTAATACGCGGGCCAACCGGCGCCTGACGGCGTTTATATTCGTTGATATCAACCAGACGAATCACTTTGCGTACAACCTGTTCATCAAAACCCGCTGCCACCAGCTCCTCAACTGATTTATCCTGTTCCACATACCCCTCCAGAATATCATCCAGAATGTCATATGGCGGTAAACTGTCCTGATCAAGCTGCCCCGGCGCCAATTCTGCCGATGGCGGACGATCAATCACTCTTTGAGGTATCGCCGGAGAAACGGTATTACGGTATTTTGCCAATTCAAATACCAGTGTTTTCGGTACATCTTTCAACGCATTAAAACCACCCGCCATATCCCCGTATAATGTGGAATATCCCACAGCCGATTCACTCTTATTGCTGGTCGTCAGCACCAGACGATGACGCTTATTAGACATCGCCATCAGAATAACGGCACGGCAACGCGCCTGTAAGTTCTCTTCGGTGGTATCTTTGGCAGTACCGGCAAACAGAGGCTCAAATTGCGTCATAAACGCGTCAAACACCGGTTCGATCGATACCACATTAAACTCAACACCCAGCATATCGGCCTGTTCTTTGGCATCTTCTATACTCATTTCAGATGTATAGCGGAACGGCATCATCACCGCCTGCACATGATCTTTACCTAATGCATCAACCGCAATTGCCAACGTCAGGCCAGAATCAATGCCACCAGATAAGCCTAACAGAACGCCTTTAAAGCCATTCTTACGGACATAATCATGTACTGAAAGCACTAACGCCTGATATATCTGCTGCAATGGTAATAATTGAGGCGCCGGATTAACCATAGATTCGATATTTAATTCATTAAAACGGCACTGCTGGATTTGTTCATTAAATGCGGCTAACCGGTGAATTATTTCACCACTGGCATTAAAGACTTTAGAACAGCCATCAAAAATCAATTCGTCCTGACCACCAATCTGATTAAGGTAAACCATCGGTAAATCTGTACGCTGGCAATGTTCTTTAATTAATTCATAACGGATATAAGGCTTTTCACGGTTATATGGAGAAGCATTGATAGAAAGAATTAAATCCGCACCGGCCTGTTTCAAAACATCAACCGGTTCGTTAAACCATAAATCTTCACAAATCAGCAAACCAAGGTTATATCCCTTAAATCGTGCCACACAGCTTTGATCACCCGCTTTGAAATAGCGTTTTTCATCAAAAACACCATAATTTGGCAACCGTTGTTTAAAATAACGGGCCAGGATTTCCCCTTGCCAAAATAAGGAAAGCGCGTTGTAAATTTCCCCATCCTGCTCCCAAGGATGACCAACCAAAATAGCAGTTTGGCAACTGGCAGCCTGTAAACGTGTAAGCTGCTCGCGACAACGCTGATGAAAATCAGCGCGGAATAATAGATCTTCTGGAGAATAACCGGATAGCGCCAGTTCAGAAAACATCACCAAATCAGCGTCCTGTTGCTGTTGTTCCTGCACTGTTTGCAACATACGTTCGCAGTTGCCTTCAATGTCACCAATCACCCAATTAAGCTGTGCGAGGGTAATATTAAGAGTACGGCTCATACAATTTGGCTCTCCCGGGCCATCAATCTATATATCAGTTTTCAGTGTAAAAACTTCCTGAGTAGCAGAAAAGTTATTCTTTAAAATCATTCGCATCTAATTCATGACGCGCCAGTAATTTGTAGAATTCAGTCCGGTTACGCCCCGCCATACGCGCAGCATGAGTCACATTACCTTTGGTCATTTGCAGCAACTTACGCAGATAATTCAGCTCAAACTGATTTCTGGCTTCGGCAAAAGTGGGTAATGCCGTGTTTTCCCCTTCCAGCGCCTGTGTAACCAGCGCTTCACTAATCACAGGCGCAGTAGTCAACGCAACGCATTGTTCGATGACATTCACAAGCTGACGCACATTTCCCGGCCAACTTGCCGCCATCAAACATTTCATTGCATCAGCAGAGAAACTACGGACAAAAGGTTTATGGCGCTTCGCTGATTCACGCAACAGATGATTCGCCAATAAAGGAATATCTTCAACCCTGCCATTCAAAGCAGGAATTTTCAAGTTAACAACATTCAGGCGATAATAAAGATCTTCACGGAATTCATTTTTTGCCATTGCTTTCGGCAAATCACGGTGAGTCGCTGAGATAATCCGCACATCAATATCCAGATCACGGTTACTTCCTAACGGGCGTATTTTACGCTCCTGCAATACCCGCAATAATTTAACCTGCAAAGCCAGCGGCATATCACCAATTTCATCAAGAAACAGCGTTCCCCCCTGTGCGGCAAGGAACAACCCTTCGCGACTGCTGACCGCACCGGTAAATGCCCCTTTGGCATGACCAAACAGCTCTGACTCAAGCAGTTGTTCCGGCAACGCGCCACAATTAATCGCAATAAATGGCTTCTTTGCCCGAGGACTGGCGCGGTGAATGGCCTGGGCTAACACTTCCTTTCCCGTCCCACTCTGACCGTTTATCAGTACGCTCACATCAGATTGAGCAACCATTCGTGCTTGTTCCAACAAGCGCAACATAACAGGACTGCGGGTGACTATCTGCTCCCGCCATTGTTCATCACCAGCGGGAGTGGATAACGCCAGTGCGCCATCAATCGCTTTATACAGCGCATCCCGATCAACAGGTTTGGTCAGAAAACTAAAGACGCCTTGCTGAGTTGCCGCTACTGCGTCCGGAATGGAGCCATGAGCAGTCAAAATAATGACCGGCATACCGGGTTGCTGCTTCTGGATTTCAGCAAACAGCGCCATACCATCCATTTCATCCATACGCAAATCGCTGATCACCAAATCGATTTTTTCTTTAACTAACAGTTTCAGCGCGTCACAGCCGCTTTCTGCGGTTGTGACGCGAAAACCTTCGCTGGTAAGACGCATTCCCAGTAATTTCAACAAACCCGGATCGTCATCAACCAGAAGAAGATGGGCTGGCTTACGCGCGGTCATTGTGCGACTCCTTTATCTGATTCAGATGTGTTACCTGGCTTACTATTTTCGCTGGGTGATGCGGTTGCCGGCATCTCAGTACGTTCATTTGAGCTGCCTGAGCCAGTATTACCCTGATTTTGCTTACGGGAAGAGAGCTGACGCTCAATATCCGTCAGGTTTTCCAATTTACGGGACGTTTCCTGTAGTTCAAATTCCAGTTGTGCACGACTTTCACGCAGGTGATCAATTTTATTATCCGTATCCGCCTGTAATTTTTGGAATTTTGCCCGCTCCTCCGCAACTACAATTTGCTGAATCTGCTGTTCACGCCACAATTTTAATAATGGTCGCAATGGTTCTGGGAATTTCAGCCGATATTTATTAAGATTTTCAACCATTTTCCGGCGTTCAGCCAACGTTGGCCCAGCACTGTTAAGTAAAATACTTTGCCTGAAAGCCAGCTCCCAAGTAGCCGGAACGATATATTTCGCTATATTACGGGCTCTGGCTGACGTCAGGAGATCTGAACAATCTATCAGTCGCAGCCAGTAAAGTGCGTTCTCAACCGACTGCGGCGTCTCTATATCCCACATCAAGTTACAATCTGCGACACGATAATCTGTCACCCGCTGTTCTGGTATTACCATCTGGGCAACTGTGGTTAAATCATGATTAACCGGGGCCTTGACGCAGCCCGTCAATAAAAAAGGGGCAAAGATCAGCGGAATTATTCTGAAACCCCAAACTGAAACTCGCGGTAACAAGAGTCTGGCGATAAAAGCGTTTTTCCCAGGCTGCCCTGCAATATTCTGCCGATCCGTCTTTTGTACAAAACGGTAAGTAGACCTGTTATGCATTATTTATTCATTCTCAGCAGTTAATGGCAATTCAATACGAAAACAGACGTCAGCAAATTCGCTCTGAATTAATAGCAGTTCGCCCCCCATACGCTTAATACAATCCTGCGCAATACTGAGCCCAAGACCGCTGCCTTTCACCGCGCCTTTACGCTGGAGCGTTCCCTGGTAGAACGGTTCAAAAATCATGCTACGTTCCGACTCAGGAATTGGCGTACCTGTGTTGGCAACATCAATTTGAACGCATTTGCCGATCTGACGACTTGAAACCCAGATGTTACCGGATTCAGCGCCATAGTGCACCGCATTGGAGTAGAGATTATCAATAACCCGCATTAATAGTGTCGGTTCTGCCCAACAAATATCAGTATTAAGCTGAATTTCTGTCTGAATATTCTTTGATCTCGCCGGTAAACTGTGTGATAAAACCACTTCATTAACAATTTCCCGTAAAGAAACCTGCTGCTGTTCCGCCGGGCTATCTGCCAGTTTACGGTTATAATCCAGTAATTGCTCGATCAATTGCTGTAAATGTTTACTACTATTATCAAGAATCGCAACCACTTCTTGCTGATCAGCCGTTAATGGGCCTGCAACTTCATCAGCCAATAATTCTGTCCCTTCCCGCATACTTGCCAGCGGTGTCTTCAGTTCATGAGAAATATGACGCAAAAACTCATGGCGCTGTGATTCCAGCCAAGCCAAGCGCTCACTGAGCCAAACAATCCGCTGCGCCAGGGAACGAAGTTCTCTTGGCCCGGGAAAAGAATCTATACGAACCCCCAAAGATCGCCCTTCGCCCAGTCGGTTAATCATTCGTTCAATACCTTTAACCGGCCCGATAATCATACGGGTAAATAACGCGACCAGTAATGCACTAAGCAGAAACAAAATGAGACTCTGCCAACCAAAGAATTGGCCTTTATCAGCAATATCTCTCTGTAGCTGTTCTCCACGACTGAAAATAACATCACGGGTGGCCTGTACCATCTGACTATTGGCATCAGAGAATTGTTCAAGCAACTGAGCAGCGGGTTCAGTGGGTTCACTATTGAGACAAGTGATTTTTATTAATTGCAGCAGTAAGTTGTCAAGCGTCTTGATATGCTGCTGATCATCAAGTATCGCCATCTGATCTTTCAGCATCTTAGAATACTGTCGATATTGCCTTTGGTAGAGGTTCTCCAGCGTTTTATCCCCCAACACACAATATTGGCGGTAACTGCGTTCCATCTCCAGCGCAATACCCGTCATCGCCTCACTGCGGCGAGCATCAGCCAACGTGGTACGGTTTATATCAGCCGCTTTCTCACTGAGCTGATCAAGACTTTGATAAGCCTGATAAGCCAAAACCAATAACGGCAATAACACCAACCAGAAAGCCATGACAACTAATTGGCGCAATGAGCGCGGAAACAAACGCCATTTTTTCAAAGAAATCATCTCACAACCTGCCAGTACACTTAAGCTAACCGACAAAGGGCAGATAGAAAAACCCATCGGCGGGTAAATTTTGTTGCTACTGATAAATAGTTAAGATGCGAACAATCAACAATGGCGCAGGCAGAAACCTGGAATTATGATGGCGGGATAGTAGTTTTTGCTACTACCCCGCCAGTGAGGATAACGCATGCCTGCTGTTTATCTACAGTCAAACATAGGTTGGTGCCTCACTCCACGTGTCGCCCGATGTTTGATAAGGCCCGAAAACGATATCACTGAGTTGGACGGTAGGCACCTTACTCTGGCATCATTCGATAGTTTATGTGGTATATCTCCACCTTGCTGCGGACCGACATAAGAAGTTGAATGAGCAACTGGTCTAACTTAATGCAGGTTCCGTGCCAACGTTAAAATTAAAATCATAATAAATTGATTTTATTATGAAAAATAAAAAACTTAACGTTTCAGCTACAAAATACCTTGTTTCTGGCATAAATAAAATTTGTTTTCTGTCGCCAATTACAGACACCTGAAATCATAAAAATAAAAATAGATATAAATCATATAATTAAATGTCTCCTTTTTGAGACACCTATAATGGCGTTTGTCGGGTAATTGAGACAATGGCGAAACAGGGCCTGAATTTCTAAGAATTTCCGGTACAAGACTTTTGCATTTGAATAATTAGCGCGGGTATCATACTAGTGGTCTATATTTTCCCCATATATGGCCTTTATCAGCGAATGATGTATTATTAAAGATAGAAGCAATAAGGTTTCTACTCAGAGGACAATATGTATCAAACCCAAAATTCGCGGATTACGACAGTTTCTGCGTTTAAAAAAGAATTGGCTTCTATGGATGTATCTCAGCCAGTCATAGTAACCCAAAACGGGGAGCCGCTATATGTGGTTCAAGATCCTACTCAATTTGAGATGCAGCAAGAACAAATGGCATTGCTGCGCTTGCTATCTTTTGCTGAAAAAGACGTAAAATCTGGACGAATCGTGTCATCCAATGAACTACGAAATAACCTACGGAACTTAGCAAGCAGTGATCGTAAATAAAATTGAATATACTCAGACGTTTGAGAACCAGCTTCATGAACGCTTTGACTATTTAACCAGATATATAGGCACAGAAGCATCTTGGGAAATGCTAGAAACATTTTTAAACAGCTTTGAAGTCCGTGTTCTTAAGCATCTTAAGATGCTGGCTATCGCGGAATTCCACTTGCCCTTCACCATGAGAAACAGCAATCGGCATACGTGAGCCCACCATATCTTTCAGGAGGAGCGACGGACTGTCCGTAATTTCCACCAAACTGAAACGAGCCTCAAAACGTTCTGAGCGGTTACGAACAAAACGCGGCCAATGTTCCGCACCTGGGATCAACTCCCTCAGGTTAGACATCATCTGGCAATTAGCATTAGAGAATTGTTCAAATAATTTAGCTGTAGCTTGGTAACCAATTAAAGACATCCTTGTTCCTTGAGATAATAAAACAGTCAGATAAAAATGATGCTGATTTTGTTAAAGTATAAAAGATATTAAGTCTATTTCGAGAGCACCAAAGAAATTTTTATTAATCGAATCCGCCAGTAAATACTGTTATTGGTTTTCTTACTAAAGATTTCATAAACACTTTAGGCGCTCCATATAAAACATACCTAAAATTAAATTAACAAAATAAAATACTATTTTTGAGATTTTATTGGATTAAAAAACAACCAATACGTTCAATTCACACACAGATCAGATTATATTTTTATGAATAATACTTAATAAATGCCCTAAAAACGAACAAAAAGAATACCAAAATCAATCAATAAACAATCAATATGAGTTAATTTTATCCAAAAAACCTCGTATAGCTGTTTTATACAATCATTAGAATTGTGAATTTTATTTTATAGTCTAATATCATTAGAGAGTTACAACTATATCGAGTTAAAAGTTATATTTTTCTATGCAACGATATAATCAAAAAAATTTCATTAATTAGTAAAAGGTAATAGAAATGAGAGTAATTATTATTGGAGCAAGTGGTACAATAGGAAAGGCAATCACGGAAGAATTAGAAAAAAATCATGAAGTTATTTGTGCCGGAAGGAACGGATTAGATATTATAGTTGATATCACATCCGTTGATAGTATTAAGAATATGTATGAAAAAATTGGAAAAGTTGATGCTGTAGTCAGTGCAACAGGTAACGCACATTTTGGATCAATTTTAGAATTAACCCCAGAGTTAAATGAAGTGGGCATAAGAAGTAAACTCAAAGGCCAAATTAACTTAGTGCTTTTAGGGATGAATTATATTAATGATGGAGGAAGTTTTACTTTAACCACTGGAATTATGATGGATGACCCTATTCTGCAAGGGGCATCCGCAGCTATGGCAAATGGTGGTGTCAAGGCATTCGTAAAATCTGCGGCAATTGAAATGCCAAGGGGTATTCGTATAAACAGCGTTAGCCCTAATGTCTTGCAAGAGTCATTAGATAAATATGGTGAATTTTTCCCAGGTTTTAACGCAGTTCCTGCCAGCCGTGTAGCACTCGCTTTTAGGAAAAGCGTAGATGGGGCTCAAACTGGCCAAAACTACGAGGTTTATTAATTCAGAGAAAATAACCAAATATATAAGTCTAAGAGGCTTATATATTTATATTAGTTAAATATAAAATAACTAAATTAGTCTTTCCGTGTTCCAAACTATCTGTACCAATTATGCCTAGCAATAATAGGTAGTAAACGTTTTATATTTCTAAAAATATATACTAAAGGTATGTTTATGGCTAAAATATATGAGTTAATTATTGTTGGTGGTGGATTGATCGGCCTTTCAACAGCATATAATGCAACCTCTTTCTTTGGAGGACACACCGTATTAAACGGAGAGGACGTTCTCGTTTTAGAGCAATCTTCATTTTTTAATCAATAAAATAATCAAGAATTTAAAACTCACTATTATCTCAACAAAGATGAGGAAGGTTATAGTCCCAACCAGTTATTTAACAAGGTAATTTATGACGTTATAATGGATGATCCATGGTTCATCGAATACTATGAAAATTCAGTAAAAAGAATAAATAAATATGTTCATGAGTTCAAAATAAGCTCTCGTCAATGGGATGATATAAAAATTAATTTATCTTACTATAAAAATAATAGTCCTTATAATGGAATGAAAGTCCGAGAAATTGGATTTTGGAACTTGATAAAAGATCGCATCCCTTCCAGTAGAAAACTTATCGGAATATGATGCCTCGTATATTAAATTTAACCAGAAACATTTTTTAACTAATAAGGCATTGTTTCAAAATGAACTGGAAGAAATAAAAAATGGCTTCAATTGTGATTTCACGTCAATTACTGAACGAAGAATCCCAATGAAGCCAATAAACACTATCAACAATTCTAAAAACCGCCTGACATAATTTACCTACATTGTAGTACTACCCCAACTGCCTACGAGCATTACGGAAAATCCGCATCCACGGACCATCTTCGTTCCACTCCTTTGGATGCCAAGAATTATTCACAGTGCGGGATACCCTTTCAGGATGTGGCATCATCACGGTTGCACGCCCATCAAGGCTAGTGACTGCGGTAATACCATTCACGGAACCATTGGGGTTAGCCGGGTAGTTTTCCGTGACCTGACCATAGTTGTCCACGTAACGCAGAGCCACTAACCGGTTGCTTTCCAGCATCTTAAGATGCTGGCTATCGCGGAATTCCACTTGCCCTTCACCATGAGAAACAGCAATCGGCATACGTGAACCCACCATATCTTTCAGGAGGAGCGACGGACTGTCCGTAATTTCCACCAAACTGAAACGAGCCTCAAAACGTTCTGAGCGGTTACGAACAAAACGCGGCCAATGTTCCGCACCTGGGATCAACTCCCGCAGGTTAGACATCATCTGGCAACCATTACAAACACCAAGCGCCAGAGTATCAGGCCGTGTGAAGAAAGCCGCAAATTCATCACGGACACGTTCGTTGAACAGAATTGATTTCGCCCAACCTTCACCGGCACCCAACACGTCACCATAAGAGAAACCGCCACAAGCAACCAGTGTCTGGAACTGTTCCAATCCGATACGTCCAGACAGCAAATCACTCATATGCACATCAATAGCGTCAAAACCCGCCCGGTGGAAGGCAGCGGCCATTTCAACATGGGAATTAACACCCTGCTCACGCAGGACAGCCACTTTTGGTCTTACTTGCTGCAAAATGTAAGGCGCGGCAATATCTTCTGAAATATCAAAAGTCAGTTTTACATTCAGTCCGGGATCTTGATTATCCCGTTTAGCCTGATGCTCCTGATCTGCACATTCCGGGTTGTCACGCAAACGTTGCATTTGCCATGTGGTTTCAGCCCACCATAGACGCAGAGTACTGCGATTCTGGCGATATACTTCGGTATTGCCACTAAAGATGACAAAATCATCACCCGCTTTGGCCTTACCCAAATAATGCACGCAATCAGCCAATCCATGTTCTGCCAGCAGGTTTTCAACAAACGCTTTATCAGATGCACGGATCTGAACCACAGCACCCAACTCTTCCGTAAACAGCGCAGCCAGAATATCTTCATCAAACACACTGATATCAGCTTCAATGCCACAATGACCGGCAAAAGCCATTTCAGCCAAGGTTACCAGCAAGCCGCCATCAGAACGGTCGTGATAAGCCAGCAATTTCTGTTCTGCAATCAGTTGCTGAATCGCATTGAAAAATCCAGCCAATTGTTCAGCGCTACGTACATCAGCAGTATTGTTACCAAGCTGGCGGTAAACCTGTGCCAACGCAGTGCCGCCCAATGTGTTCTTCCCTTGCCCCAAATCAATTAACAACAACGCATTATCGTCATCAGTGGAAAGCTCTGGCGTTACTGTACGACGCACATCTTCCACTCTGGCAAAGGCCGTAATAACCAACGATAAAGGTGACGTCATTTCACGCTCTTCACCTTTGTCATTCCAACGGGTTTTCATCGACATAGAATCTTTACCCACTGGAATAGTCAGCCCCAAAGCAGGACATAACTCCTCACCCACGGCTTTAACCGCCGCATACAAACCGGCATCCTCGCCAGGATGACCCGCAGCAGACATCCAGTTAGCTGAAAGCTTGATACGTTTCAAATCCTGAATATAAGCAGAAGCGATATTAGTTAGCGCTTCACCAACAGCCATACGGGCAGAGGCGGCAAAATCCAGCAGAGCAACCGGCGCTCGTTCCCCCATCGACATCGCTTCGCCATAGTCGCTATCAAGGCTGGCGGTAGTCACCGCACAATCTGCCACCGGGATCTGCCATGGGCCAACCATCTGATCACGGGAAACCATGCCAGCCACAGTACGATCGCCTATCGTTATCAGGAATGTTTTTTCCGCCACAGCCGGCAAGTGCATAATGCGCTTAACAGCCTCCGCTAGATTGATATCCCGGCGATCAAGGCTTTCACCACCGGCTTTTAATGTACTGACATTACGCAACATTTTTGGCGTTTTACCCAGCAGCACATCCAGCGGCATATCAATTGGCTGGTTATCAAAGTGTTCATCATTCAGCAGCAAATGACGCTCTTCCGTTGCCTCGCCGATAACGGCATAAGGCGCACGCTCACGCTGGCAAATTTCTTCAAACAGAGGAAGTTGTTCCGGCGCAACAGCCAATACATAACGCTCCTGAGATTCATTACACCAAACTTCCAGCGGACTCATTCCTGGTTCATCATTAAGAATTTTACGTAGTTCAAACCGTCCACCGCGCCCCCCATCGCTTACCAGCTCAGGCATAGCATTAGAAAGCCCGCCGGCACCGACATCATGAATGAACAGAATCGGGTTGTTTTCACCCAATTGCCAACAGCGATCAATCACCTCCTGACAACGGCGTTCCATTTCCGGGTTATCGCGTTGAACAGAAGCAAAATCCAGATCAGCATCAGATTGACCAGATGCCATAGAAGATGCCGCACCACCGCCCAAACCAATGTTCATAGACGGGCCGCCAAGCACAATTAATTTAGCGCCAACCGAAATTTCACCCTTTTTGACATGCTCATCACGGATATTACCCATCCCACCCGCCAGCATGATGGGTTTGTGGTAGCCACGTAATTCACTGCCGTTATGGCTGTTTATTTTTTCTTCATAGGTACGAAAATAACCCAGCAACACCGGACGACCAAATTCGTTATTAAATGCCGCGCCGCCCAGAGGGCCTTCAGTCATGATATCCAAGGCGCTGACGATACGATCCGGTTTACCGAAATCCTCTTCCCACGGCTGTTCAAAACCCGGTATCCGCAGATTGGATACCGAAAATCCCACCAACCCGGCTTTTGGCTTGGCGCCTCGCCCCGTCGCGCCTTCATCGCGGATTTCGCCGCCAGAACCTGTCGATGCTCCCGGCCACGGGGAAATTGCGGTTGGGTGATTATGCGTTTCAACTTTCATCAGGATATGAGCCTGCTCCTGATGATAATCATATGAACCGTCTTCCGCACTGGCAAAGAAACGGCCAACAACAGACCCTTCCATGACAGCGGCGTTATCTTTATAAGCTGACAATACATAATCAGGTGTCTGCTCATAGGTATTTTTAATCATTTTGAACAGCGATTTTGGCTGTTCCTGACCATCAATAATCCAGTCAGCATTAAATATTTTATGGCGACAATGCTCTGAATTCGCCTGAGCAAACATGTAAAGCTCAATATCGGTTGGATTACGCTCCAGTTTCTGGAAAGCTTCCATCAGATAATCAATCTCATCCGGGGCCAACGCCAATCCAAGTTCAATATTGGCTTTCTCTAACGCACTACGCCCTGTTCGCAGAATATCAATGCGTTTTAACGGAGCGGGTTGCTGATGAGAAAATAATTTCTCCACCTGTTCCAGTTGAGTAAAAACCGTTTCCATCATCCGGTCATGCAGAAGCGACGACAACGTTTGCCATTGCGCATCACTCATTTCATCACACTGAACGTAGTAAGCCAGACCACGCTCCAAACGCACAACCTGAGACAGACCACAATTGTGAGCAATATCGGTTGCTTTCGAAGACCACGGGGAAATGGTTCCCGGACGGGGAGTCACTAACAGCAACGTACCTTGTGGTTCGTGTTCAGCCAGAAAAGGTCCATATTTTAATAATCGTTGTAATTTTGCTGAATCAGCATCACCCAAAGGTGCATTAATTTCTGCGAAATGAACATATTCCGCATAAATATCATTGACCGGAAGTTGCTGTTCCTGACACACAGAAAGGAGCTTGGTGATACGAAATGCCGATAAAGCGGGTGAACCACGCAGAATTTCCATAGTAATACATTCTCTCATCTTAGAAGCAAAGCCTGACTGATGCCTCAGGGGGAAACGGGCACATTATAGAGGATTGCGACCAGTGACGAAACCGTTTGCGTGACGATTATTAATGCTAATTATCTTATCGCCAGGTTATGCAAATGGTATCAATTAAGTTGCGCCGCAAGTTTTTGTTCCGCAAAATGCTCAATCACTGGAAATTTAGCCATGATAATATAACGCGTTTTTACATCGCACCACATCGCGTTATACAGAGATAACTGTTTGAATAATATAAAAATAAACTATTTCGTTATCATTGTTATCGCTCTTTTTTCTGCCGCAATCATCAGTCTGAACATCAGTTGGCCGAATAAACAGCAGGAGCAGATTAACAGGATCATGACCAGGGGAGAGCTACGGATCAGCACAATCAGCTCACCTCTGATTCATCTTGCAAGTAAAAAAGAACCAAATGGGTTTGATTACGAGCTGGCGAAACGCTTTGCTGATTATCTTGGCGTTAAATTGGAAATCAAATTCAGAACAAATCTCAACCAGTTATTTGATGATCTGGAAAAGGGCGACGCTGACTTTTTGGCTGCCGGTCTTACCTATAATGAGGAGAGACTGGAGCAAACCCGTACTGGTCCAGCTTACTATTCTGTTTCTCAACAACTGATTTACCGCAAAGGGACTCCACGCCCCCGCTCTTTTAAGGATTTGAAAGGCAAATTGCTGGTCACTTCCGGTTCAGCTCATGTCAGTACGCTGAAAAAGATGAAAGAAGAACCTTACCCGGAACTTGAATGGGATGAGACACAGCAATACAACACCCGGGAATTACTGGAGCTGGTATCAGAGGGCAAACTGGATTACACCTTAGGCGACTCTATCAATGTCGCGTTGCAACAACGTACTCACCCTAATCTGGCTGTCGCTTTTAATATCAGTGAAGATAATCCCCTGACGTGGTATTTAAAACGTATTGATGATCACAGCCTTTATGCCGCTATGCTGGATTTTTTCAGCCAGATGACGGAAGAAGATGTGATGCCACGGCTGGAAGAGAAATATTTTGGTCATGTCGGCTCATTTGATTATTTCGATACACTCTCTTTTCTCAGTGCTATTGATCATATTCTGCCTGCTTATCAACCCCTGTTTGAGAAATACTCCGGCGAAATCAGCTGGCAACTACTGGCTGCAATTGCCTGGCAGGAGTCTCACTGGGACCCGCAGGCAACCTCTCCCACAGGTGTGCGTGGCCTGATGATGTTAACCAACCCGACGGCTAAAGGATTAGGTGTTGTTGACCGTCTTGATCCAGCAGAAAGTATTAAGGGCGGCGCAATCTATTTGCAAAATCTGATGAAACGACTACCTGAAAACATCCCTAAAGATGAGCGAATCTGGTTTGCACTGGCTGCTTACAATATGGGCTATGGTCACATGCTGGATGCTCGTAAACTAACGGCATCACAGAAAGGAAATCCCAATAGCTGGCTTGATGTAAAAGCCCGAATCCCCCTGTTAAGCCAGAAAAAATACTATACCAATACCACTTACGGGTATGCCCGTGGGCATGAGGCTTATCGCTATGTCGAGAATATCCGCCGCTATCAGCTTAGTTTAGTTGGCTATTTACAGGCCAAAGAAAACCGGAAAAAATTAACATCCCAAGCAGAAAAATCAAAAGTAGAGTAAGCAATTTGCTAGCTATCATGACACCCGATTATGGCCGGATGAGGCTTCCCAAATCTGACGCAAGCCTCAGTAAGCAGAAACGACGTATTAGCTTTCTTCCTGCTGTTTCCTGGCAGCTTTTAATGCCTTATGCTGCTCCCGGCGTTGTTTAAAAAAAGCACTCAACATTGTGGAGCACTCTTCAGCAAGTACGCCGCCTGTAATTTCAATCTGATGATTCATACCAGGATGACGCAATATATCAACCAAAGAGCCGACCGCACCGGTTTTCATATCGTTGGCGCCATAAACCAGTCGCTGTATCCGGCTATGCACCATAGAACCGGCACACATAATGCAAGGTTCAAGAGTGACATATAACGTGGTATTCAACAGACGATAATTTTGTAACCGCTCTCCCCCTTTTCGTAACGCAATAATTTCAGCATGAGCAGTGGGATCATGCTTAATAATGGACTGATTCCAGCCTTCAGCAACGATTTTATTATCAGCAACCAATATAGCACCAACAGGAATTTCCCCCTGCTCCCATGCTTTCATTGCCTGTTCCATTGCCTTACGCATCCAATATTCATCACTATATATTTCAATCACTGCCGTATCTCATTTCATTATATCAGGGACAATTATAACGATTTACTTTACTTATTTTCCAGATATATTTGCTTATCATTACACTAGTAACATATACCCGAGACTATTTGATATATTCCCCACGACTGTATTTTATATTATTTTTAAATAGCATTTAATTCACAAAAATATATTTAAAAATAAAAAAACAAAGCCGGAATAAATCCGGCTTATTATGTGAATCTACCGTTTAGATATATTTCAGATTACAAAACATTAAAATACTTATTACCACCAATTATATAAAAATAGTTAACCCCATAAGTTATAAAAATATTCCATTATTCTTTTTTCTCACTAAACTATAGCCGGCGTGAATAGGGAAAAATTATTTCTATAAAAATTCACTATATTACTTATAAAATGCAGTACTTAATTGGAGAAAATATATGAGTCAAAAGAATGATTTCAAGGCTTTTTCTATTAGTGAAAATGCAAATATAGTGAATCAAGAAATATATGAAAAAGATCAAAATTTGCAAACTGGGTTTCCAACAGGGAATATTACCGCCGAACTATTAAATAAGGCATTACGTCAGTCGTCAACCATATCCACTGTCGTCGCTAATTTTATCGCAACACAATCTGACGATGATGTTCTGGATAATGGAGATATAGACAAACTCACAGCACAATTCAAAAAAGCGTTAGAACAAAAAAACACAACGGAAATTCGCGATGCCTCATTAACAGAAAAAGGGATTATTCAACTCACAGACCAAATAGGCAACAGTAATACACTCGCTCCAACTCAGAAGCTGGTTTCTGATGTAAATGATAATGCTAATAATCGACTGGCAAAAGACCAAAACGGCGCAGACATTCCTGATAAAGCTGAATTTATAAAGAACCTTGGTTTATCAGATACAACAAAGATAACGATAGGGAATAGTGAAAATCAGGTACCTGATATGTCATTTTTCACCGCTAACCTGAATCAAGTCGGATGGCAAAAACTACCTTCGGGTTTAATTGAAATGTGGGGAATAGCATCAGTTAAAGGCAATGCTTATGCCGAACCTGGTGCTTTAAATAACTTTCCAATCCCATTCCCGAATACATGTCTCAACGTCACGTTAACTCACGTTGGTAACGCCCCTCAACATGCTGGCACATTTTCAATAATGATGGTCAATAATGGCCAATTCCAATGTTTTAGCAGTATTGCAAATTTACAAATTCCTGTAGCAGCATTTTATAGAGCAATAGGGTATTAATATGAATGAAAAAAACTATGTATTCAGCGCATTAAATAAAGCATTTTATCCGCTATCATTACAGCAGGATTACATTGAAGCAGGCTCATGGCCAAACGATCCCATATCTGTAACTGATGACATATTCAATGAGTTTTCGGGAATGCCGCCCATAGGAAAAATACTTTCCTCTGGCGAAGATGGCCTTCCTTGCTGGGAAGATATTCCACCACCAACAAAAGAGCAATTAATATCTATAGCGGAAATCCAAAGAACGCAATTTCTATCTCTTGCAAATGAAAAAATAACGCCGCTTTCTGATGCTGTAGAACTTGATATGGCAACAAATGAAGAGGCACAATTACTGAAAGAATGGAAAAAATACCGAATTATGCTTAATCGGGTTGATACTTCGAAAGCACTGGAAATAGACTGGCCAATTCCACCATTACCGTAATTAACAAAAAAAACCGGATTATATCACTGAACCAAGACATACGAGGAAAATGTATTTATTAAGCGCCATATATTTACCCCTGTTAAATTTAAGCGGCCAAAATGGCGCCTAGATGAGCGATCAAACCGGCTTAATGGAGAAAAATGGACACAGCATTTTTCATAATGAAAAAACCAACCTCATTATTTTGAATGAGGCTGGTCAGCGGTATAAGCCTTCCAGACTGGAAGGCTTCTTTAAATCACTAATTACTGATTGATATTATTCTTCACTAGTTTTGATGTAGATGTTCTTAACCTGAGTGTAAGAATCCAACATCATTTTGTGTGTCTCTCTTCCAAGACCTGATTTTTTGTAGCCGCCAAATGGTGCGTGAGCTGGCAGCTCATGGTAAGTGTTAATCCACATACGGCCTGTTCTGACGGCTTTGGCTACACGTAATGCGCGGTCGATATCCTGTGTCCAGACAGCGCCAGCCAAACCATAATCAGAATCATTTGCCATTCTGATCACGTCTTCTTCTTCACTAAATGGAATGACGGTCAATACAGGGCCAAAAATTTCTTCGCGTGCTACCTGCATTTCATTGGTCACATCGATAATAATGGTTGGTTGAATAAAGAAACCATCATCATAACCTTCGCCAGTAATCCGTTTGCCGCCAGTCAGGATAGCTGCGCCCTCTTTTTCCGCAATATCGACATAGCTGAGAATTTTTTCCATTTGTTCCTGGCTGACCTGACTTCCCATCTGTGTTTCTTTTTCCAGTGGGTCGCCAACCCGAACAGATTCAAATTCTGCTTTCAGGGAGTTAAGGAATTCACTATGGATATCTTTATGCAGGAATAACCGGGAACCTGATTCACACGCTTGCCCTTGATTCAGCAAAATAGCTTTGGCCGCATATTTTACGGCTTTTTTCATATTGGCATCAGGGAAGATAATATTGGCTGATTTACCGCCAAGTTCCAATGTGGCAGGGATAAGCTTTTTGGCCGCGGCTTCGGCTACGGTATAACCTACTCTGGTGGAACCCGTGAATGCCAATTTTTCGACATCTTCATGATCCAGAATAGCTTGACCGACGACGGATCCCCGACCTGTAACAATATTGACCACCCCAGCCGGCAGGACTTTATTCAGTATTCGACCCAGTTCAAGCAGTGTGATGGGTGTCATTGTTGCTGGATTAATCACAATGGTGTTACCCGCCGCAAGAGCCGGAGCCAGTTTCCATGCTGCCATCAATAACGGGAAATTCCAGGGAATGACCTGTCCGACAACACCAATCGGTTCACGGATCACCAAGCTGAGTGTATTACTATCGAGAACTGAAGCTTCATCAGTATGGGCACGGATCACACCGGCAAAATAGCGGAAATGGTCAATGGAGGCAGGGATATCCATATTCCGGGACTCATTTAACGGCTTGCCGGTATCCAGCGATTCAAGCATAGCAAAACGTTCTTGTTCTGCTTCCAGCAAGTCAGCTATTTTCAGTAAAACGGATTGTCTTTCGATTGCGGAGGTTTGACTCCAGGCGGGGAACGCTTTTTTCGCGGCACTGACAGCAAGATCAACATCCTCAGCATTACCGGATACATATTTAGCCAACAATTCTCCTGTTGACGGGTTAAAACTTTTAGCTGTTTCTTTGGATACACTATCCACCCATTGCCCATCGATAAGCATTTTATAGGATTCAACAGGCCACATCTCTTTCTCAATATCATGTAATCGTTTCATTAACATACTCCGGTTACTTTGGTTTAAGAATAGTGATAATCAGAATCTATTTCATTAGGTTATTTTATTTTCCATGACTATTAATAACGCTATTGAGTTAGCCTCTTAATATAGTTTCGACATGTGAATATTCATGTACTTTACATTTATTACCTAATCAAATTTATCTTGTCATATTTCATATTTTTTAGCACCAATATAGTAGAGTACAAAATAATGGATGTCTATTAGCATGTTATATAAAATATCATGCATATTAACAAGCAGAAATTATAAATAAACAGTGAAATTAAATATCCGTTGGAATATTCCAACGGATTGAAAGGAAATATTATTTTGCTGTGACCCAGAATACTCCGCTACCATCAAGGGCAGTAAAAGTTTTATGCAGATATAGACTGTCTGCTTGTGGATCAATATCTTCGAACAGATTCGGGTGCAGGAATTTCGCTATAACTTCAACGGCAATAATGTTAAACGGCGTATCGTAATATTGGTGATACAGTGCGATTACCCGCTTTTCGCGGAATGCTCTTAATACATTCAGTTTTGGTCGTATCAATAGTTTTTCCAGCCGTTCCTGTGACTGTTTTAGATTACCGGTATAGCCCAATGGCACTGAAAGGCTTTCAGGGCGAACTTTGTCCCAATCTGCGGCGGTCATCAGATAAAACTCAGGATTGCTGACGATTAATTGTTCTTCGTTTACCTCACCCCCCATACCTGGGAACCAACGGGCGCCGAGGTTATCACCCCCTGCGGCAGTAACAAATTCACCAAAATTACCATTACCGAAAGTTTTACAGCAATGCTCCGCGCCAAACATTCCAGCATGACGTTCGATAAACACAGGGGGCCGCTGTTCTTTGCCCAGCGTACCAACTCGTTCATTAATTGTTTTCATCCTCTCCTGATAGAAAGCAATAAATTTTTGTGCATTTTCTTCCTCGCCGAATACTTTCCCAAGTAACGTCATACTAGGAATCGTATTTGCCAGTGGATATTGCCGGAAATCGATAAAAATAACGGGAATACCGGCTTTCTCAAGTAAAGTAATGGTTCTGCTATCATTGAGTTTGGCTTGGAGGCCAATATCAAAAATAACCAGGTCGGGTTTATAAATCAATGCTTTTTCAACGCTGAAATCGCTTTGATAAGGGTTAGGAAAGACGGGAATTTTTCGTAACTGCGGGAAGTCTTTCTCATAGGCGGTTGCCAAGTCTGGCGATTTGACTTCCAGTGCATTATCCCAAGCGATAATACCTTTAAGCGGATTATCAGGATGAAGAATATTCAAAGCAATCAATACTCTGCTGTCAGCCAGCATAACCCGACTGACCGGTGCATCAACGTTAACCTCCCGGCCGGCGACATCCTTGATGATAATTTCTTTTGCCTGAGCAAAGACAGGCAATAGTATCAATATGGCAGTCAGAAAATATTTTGCAGTACGGTGGATGACTGACATTATTTCTCCTTGGTTTTGAGTTTTATCTGCTGGTTTTCAAAATGAGAATACGCTATCTATTAGAATAGTTAAGTAAGGCAATAAACGCAGGTACGATCTCATCTGATTGGTCCAAATCTGTTTATATTAAACCCGGAATGATAATGATAACAATTTATATTAATCAAATGATTTTAGTATCTTTGGTAAACAATATTTTTATTTTTCAATAATAACAATGAATTAAGTGATATTTGCTATCTGGTCAACTTATGTTCCTGCCTTAAAATACCTCCACTTTTCGAAGTCGCTCCAGATCAAACAATCCGAACTCCTGTGGGTAATGGTTGTGCTTACACACAAGGAGTGTGTGGTAAAACGGCTGAAACAAGCAGGTCAATTTGGACTTAACCGTGATAAATCGTTGTCAGGGAGCTCTGGCAAAGAGAAATTGTTTTGGAATAGAATAAATGAAAAGTTTCATCTTATTCCTATTCTTTATCAGTTTAGCTAATTATAAACAGTTTATTGTTTCTGCTTCTGTTACTATTCCCTTGTTTGATATTCTGCGGGGGTGAATATGAAAAAATTGTTAGCAATTTGTTTGTTAGGATCTGTATTAACTGGCTGTGATAACCAACCTAAAATTGATGCTTCTAATGAAATCGCGTTGAAAACATCCATTGAGAAGGTAAGAAATGCGCTGCCCGGTGATAAAAAAGCTAAATTTGATGAATCAATTCAGGCAGCTATGTTTAATAGCATCGATTTTAATGATTTGGCCAAATCAGGGGCTAATGGCGACATAAAAGAATTGAAACAAAAATTTTATAAATCCCTGGATGGTAAAACGGCGGACCAACTGATTACTGAAGCTGAAAACGTTGAAGCTAAGAAATCAGAAAATAAATAATTCCTTCATAGGATTATTTGCACTAAACGGCAAAAGGTGAAAATCTGTGCCGTTTTTTTATTATCATTAGTAACTTAAATGAAATCTAAACAGACTGACTATTAACATTGCATTATTTTGATTTTTGCTTATAATTTTCGCCGTATTTTAAGTACAGTATCTCGTTAGGCGAGGCTCCTATACAAACACAGGTTGCTGATCTGACGACGTCGAGAGACGCCCAAGATTAGGACAGGGTATATCGAACCAAGGTATATCCCCATGTAACTTTCTGAGAATTCAGGATACGTTGTATAGTGCTAAAACTGAGACGTGGAGATAGCTGTTGCATTCTCTCATCTGGTTTCGCCCCTATGTGAGTACTGTTTGAAGTTCACAACAGTAATAGGGACCAACATCATGAAAGTCACATCCCATGAAAAAATGGATGTATTAGCTATGGCTAATCATTCCATTAACGAAAAAAACGCTTATCAGCAGCAGAAACATCAATTGAAAAATGAAGATGCAACTGTCAGTGCATATATGAGCCAATATTTTATTTCTGTATCCGTTGCCGACACTGTTTTATCAGTAAAAAGTAATCTGATTGATCAGCTTGAAGGAGAACAGATCCCAACTTATTTATACGTCGTTGATGATGAAGGCTATCTAAATGGCATATTACCGGTAAAAGTGTTATTGATGGCAGCCGATGATTTATTTGTATCAGATATTATGAGACAAAGTTATTTTTCCGTATCACCGGAACAATCGCGTCATAATGTTTATAGTTTGATAAATCACAGTGGCATAGATAGTGTACCGGTTATTCATTTTGGCAAATTAGTGGGAGTGCTGCGACCACAGGATATTGCTGAATTGATCGAAGATGAAAATACATTAGATGCACATTTGCAAGGGGCGACCTTGCCTTTGGATAAACCTTATCTCAGCACCAGCCCGATAACATTATGGCGTAAACGGGTTGGTTGGTTATTGCTGTTATTTGTTGCGGAAGCTTACACCAGCGCGGTACTTAAAGCTTTTGAAGATCAACTGGAAGCGGCAATTTCTCTGGCGTTTTTCATCCCGTTATTAATTGGAACGGGGGGCAATAGTGGTACACAGATTACCTCAACATTAATCAGAGCAATGGCATTGGGGGAAGTGAGTTTACGTAATTTATGGGCGGTGTTACGCAAAGAGGTTTCCACTTCATTTTTAGTTGCTGTAACGATTGGTTTTGCTGCGCTTATCCGTGCCTGGATATTAGGTGTAGGCATTGAGGTGACAATTGTTGTCAGTTTGACCATCATTGCTATTACCGTCTGGAGTGCTATTGTTTCTTCCATTATTCCGATGGTATTGAAAAGGCTTTCTATTGATCCGGCTGTTGTATCTGCGCCTTTTATTGCCACATTTATTGATGGTACCGGTCTGATTATTTATTTCGAAATAGCCAAGTTAGTGATGACAGAACTGGTTTAACATTATAATAAGGTGCCCATAATAATTGGGCACCTTATTAGATGATGTGAGTTATTTCCATAATTTTTGGTAGTAAAATTAATCAACCTCAGCTCTGCTTAAGAACAGAGATTTCAGAAGCACGCAGATTCAGACTCGGTCTTATCGCTTGGAATGTAAATGTACCGCTTCTATGCGTTTCGTGCATTGACTCAAGCATTTTTATGCCGATAACGTATCAATAGTAAGTTTGTCAGACATTTATTCAAGCTCAGTCCGGTGATTTTCATCACTGTTTCACGATCGATACTCGCACTTCGGTGACTGTTCTGACAGTCACCGTAAGATCCTCTTTTAACATAAATCATTGAATACTGATTAAAAACTCTCAGCACGAGTTAGTGGCGTATTTGCTCAAGTTCGTTCTGGCTCAACCCGGTTGTCGAGGGGATAATTGTACCGTGTTTTCTATCCCAATATCATGATTTGCTGTTAACGAGATATGAGTACTCGGGGTTAAATAGGTATTTTGTAAAAGAAGATGTTTACCTGCATTGATTGTTAAATTACCCTTAGCATCTAATGTACTTATTCTACGGGTATTATCGGCATTAAAATAACCGGGTTTTTCACTGCTCTGAAACCGGATATCGCCATGACGGCTGATAAGGGTAATATCTTGCCCTATTCCGTCGCCCGGCTGATGATATCGACGTAATCCGTCGCTTTGCCCTCCAGCCCTTTGCCGCCAATGATAATCTGGCCTTGTTTAACTTCCAACGCTTCCAGCGCACCCTGTTTGTCAAACTGGGGTTTACCGGTGGTCAGGGTTGCACTGGCAGTATTGATAAAACCACAGCCATCACAG
>NZ_JBEJZY010000048.1:0-34726 GCF_040256935.1 Photorhabdus viridis | reverse complement strand
CGTAATTTAGCAGGCAAATGTATCTCCAGAAAGTCTCTGGCAGTATCAATATGACTTAAAAACTGTTTAAAAACAGCATCATGTGGTGTTGGTGTATTTTTTCTCTTCATCGGCGAATGATAACATACTTTATTTTATATTGAATGAATATTAAGCAAAAAAACAAGCGGACTGCAATGTCTTGACTTTTCTCTGACCAAAACGTTGATCGTATCTCAGGTACTTTAATTTCCTTCTTATAATGAAGTTCAGATACCGTCTCAGTCATTTTTACACTTTTTTTACACATCTATTCCCTCTTTTATCAGCTTCTTTGCACCACCTTGCCTAACCTTAATCTATCCAAATTCTCAGGAGAGATAAGCAGTGAGCATATTTCTAATTTCCGGCGCGTTATTAGTAGCCCTGTTACTGGTCTATCTGATTTACGCGTTACTCCATGCGGAGGATTTTTAAATGGCATCATCCGCTTTTTTACTGATCGCAAGTTTCTTACTGATTTTGCTGCTGCTGGCAAAACCGCTTGGCAATATTATCGCCAATATGATCAACGGTGATATTCCGATCTGGCTGACTAAAGCAGAATCTGGCCTTTGGCGTTGCTGTGGTTTACAGAAGCCTGGCGGCACAGTGAAAGAGATGAGTTGGCGGCAATACGCATTAGCGATCATTATTTTTAATTTGACTGGATTATTACTGTTATTTACCCTTCTGGCCACCCAACACGTCCTTCCGCTAAATCCTGAACATTTTCCCGGGCTCAAATGGGACCTGGCGCTGAATACAGCAGTCAGCTTTATCACCAATACTGACTGGCAAGCCTACAGTGGGGAAAACACACTAAGCTACTTTAGCCAGATGACGGGTTTAACCGTGCAGAACTTTCTTTCTGCCGCGACCGGTATCGCGGTGGTATTTGCGCTGATACGCGCATTTTCCCGTCATGGCGTCAAAACCGTGGGGAACGCCTGGGTTGATATCACCCGAATTACACTTTATCTGCTGCTGCCACTGTCTATGATTATCGCGCTGGTTTTTGTCAGTCAGGGAGTGATACAGAATTTCGAACCTTATCAATTAGCTCATACCATTGAAGACCAACAGCAATTGATCCCGATGGGACCTGTTGCCTCACAGGAAGCCATTAAGTTATTGGGAACCAATGGCGGTGGATTCTTTGGCGCCAGTTCAGCTCATCCGTTTGAAAATCCGACCGCTATCAGCAATTTTATTCAGATATTATCTATCCTGCTGATCCCCTGCGCGCTCTGTTTTGCCTTTGGTCAAGCCATTGGCGACAACCGTCAGGGACACGCTTTATTATGGGCGATGTGTATCATCTTCGCCACGGCTACAGCGGGAGTCATGTACGCCGAACTCAAAGGCAATCCCCATTTCAGTCTGCTAGGCGCCGCCAGTAATATCAATCTGGAAGGTAAAGAGAATCGCTTCGGTATCCTTGCAACCTCAATTTATGCGGTAGTGGCAACCGCGGCCTCCTGCGGGGCAGTCAATGCTATGCATGATTCTTTTACCGCGCTTGGCGGCATGATCCCCATGTGGTTGATACAAATTGGCGAAGTCGTGTTCGGCGGCGTGGGTTCCGGCTTATACGGTATGTTGCTGTTCGTTCTGCTGACAGTGTTTATTGGCGGTTTAATGATCGGCCGAGCACCGGAATATCTCGGTAAAAAAATTGAAGTATTCGAGATGAAAATGGTCGCACTGGCGATTCTGGTCACCCCGACACTGGTACTTTTAGGCACTGCGCTTGTCATATCCACAACCAGTGGACGTGCCGGTATTCTGAACCCCGGCGCTCATGGTTTCAGTGAAGTGCTTTATGCCCTCTCCTCTACCGCCAACAATAATGGCAGTGCTTTCGCGGGCCTCAATACCAACAGCGTGTTCTACAACCTACTGCTGGCAGTCACCCTATTTTTTGGCCGTTTTGGCGTGATCCTGCCGGTACTTGCCATTGCCGGCTCCCTGGTAGCGAAAAAACGTCAACCTGTCAGCAACGGCACACTTCCCACCAGTGGCCCGCTGTTTATCGGCTTATTAATCCTGACCATTATGTTAATTGGCGCATTAACTTTTATTCCGGCACTGATCCTTGGCCCGGTAATTGAACATTTACAAATCTGGCAGATGTCCCGGTAAGCGCCAACATGAGGAATAGAGAGAAGAACATCATGACAAACAAACAACAGACATTATTCGACCCTTCATTGATGCGTAATGCGCTTATTGATTCAGTAAAAAAATGCCATCCGGCTGCACAATGGCGTAATCCGGTGATGTTTGTGGTCTATTTGGGCAGTGGGTTAACCACGATTTTGTGGATTGCCATGTTGGCCGGTCAATTTAAAGGAAATACGCTGTTTACCGGCAACATCGCCTTATGGCTATGGTTTACCTTGCTGTTCGCTAACTTTGCCGAAGCAGTGGCGGAAGGCAGAAGCAAAGCTCAAGCCGCCAGCCTTAAAGGGGTGAGAAAAACCAGTTGGGCAACGAAACTCGCCTCAGCCAGCCGTGATGCAACGAGAGAAAAGGCCCCTTCTGACAGCCTGCGCAAAGGCGATATCGTCATTATTACAGCAAATGAAACCATTCCTTGTGATGGTGAAGTTATCGAAGGCGGCGCTTCCGTTGATGAAAGTGCCATCACCGGAGAATCTGCCCCGGTTATCCGCGAATCCGGCGGTGACTTTTCCTCGGTTACCGGTGGTACACGCGTGCTGTCTGATTGGCTGATAGTCGAATGTTCAGTCAATCCCGGTGAAACCTTTCTCGATCGCATGATTTCAATGGTGGAAGGGGCTAAACGACGCAAAACCCCAAACGAGATCGCCCTGACAATTCTGCTAACAGCACTGACAATTATCTTTCTCCTGGTGTGTGTCACCCTATTGCCATTCTCAATATTCAGTGTGGAAACCAACCAATCCGGTCAACCTATCACCATCACGGTATTAATAGCATTGTTGGTTTGTCTTATTCCGACCACGATTGGTGGTTTACTTTCTGCGATCGGTGTCGCAGGCATGAGCCGAATGCTGGCTGCGAATGTGATTGCCACTAGCGGCCGGGCCGTTGAAGCCGCGGGGGATGTGGATGTGCTGCTGCTGGATAAAACCGGCACTATCACCCTGGGAAATCGCCAGGCATCTCAGTTTTTGCCGGTTCCCGGCGTGACAGAACAACAACTAGCAGATGCCGCCCAGCTCTCTTCTCTGGCCGATGAAACACCGGAAGGCCGCAGCATTGTCATTCTGGCAAAACAGCGTTTCAACCTGCGCGAACGTGATCTGCGCTCATTGAATGCCAGTTTTGTGCCTTTCTCTGCCATGACCAGAATGAGCGGCATAAATGTGGAAAATCGTATGATCCGTAAAGGCGCTGTAGATGCTATTCGCCGTCATATTGAAGTTAATCATGGCAAATTCCCTGAAGCAGTCGAGATCCTGGTACAGACCGTAGCACGTAAAGGCGGTACACCGCTGGTTGTCGCAGAAAATCAGCGGGTACTGGGTGTTGTCGCGCTGAAAGATATCGTAAAAGGCGGCATCAAAGAGCGATTCAGCGAAATGCGCCGAATGGGCATCAAAACCGTGATGATTACCGGCGATAACCGCTTGACTGCCGCCGCAATTGCGGCAGAAGCCGGCGTCGACGATTTTCTGGCGGAAGCCACACCCGAAGCCAAACTGGCGCTTATCCGCCAATATCAATCCGAAGGCCGTCTGGTCGCCATGACAGGCGACGGTACTAATGATGCGCCCGCGCTTGCTCAGGCTGATGTTGCGGTTGCTATGAATTCAGGCACTCAGGCAGCCAAGGAAGCCGGCAATATGGTGGATCTGGATTCCAACCCAACCAAACTGATTGAAGTCGTCCGTATTGGTAAACAGATGCTGATGACACGAGGTTCTCTGACCACGTTCAGTATCGCCAATGATATCGCAAAATATTTCGCCATTATCCCGGCGGCATTTGCTGTCACATATCCACAGTTAAATGTCTTGAATATCATGCATCTGTATTCGCCGACATCGGCGATTTTATCGACAGTTATCTTCAATGCACTGATTATTGTCTTCTTGATCCCATTAGCGCTGAAAGGCGTGAGCTACCGCCCCATGAACGCATTGTCACTCTTACGCCGCAATCTGTGGATTTATGGTTTGGGTGGTCTGATAGCGCCTTTCATCGGCATCAAACTGATAGATATATTGCTGACTCTGCTGATATTTAAATAAAGGTGACGAAAATGATTTGGTTACGTTCCTCTGTTGTATTGTTGCTATTCCTGACTCTGATTACTGGTGTGGCTTACCCGTTGCTGGCAACAGGTTTGTCAGAACTGATGTTTCCTTATCAGTCCCAGGGTTCTATGGTGGAACAAGACGGTCAGATAGTGGGTTCTGAACTGATTGGTCAATCCTTCACTAAAGGTATCTATTTTCAGGGGCGTCCTTCCGCGACGATGGACTACCCTTATAATACGATGTTATCCGGCGGCAGTAATTTGGCAGTTTCTAACCCGGTATTGGATGATGAAATCAAGCGCAGAGTTAAACATCTGCGCCAATTTAACCGCCAGCCAAACATGCCTGTGCCGGTTGATCTGGTCACCGCGTCCGCCAGCGGCATCGATCCTCACATTTCACCCGCAGCAGCTGATTTTCAGGTACAAAGAGTGGCTGACGCACGCCGTTTACCCGTTAAAGCGGTAAAACAATTAATCTGGAATAATACTGAAACACCGCCATCGGAATTTCTCGGTGAACCGATTATTAATGTGTTAAAACTCAATCTTGCTCTTGATAATTTGCAAAAGAAAAAACAATAAGGCTGGAAGATGGATCAACACGAACCACAACGCCCTGACCCCGATGAATTACTGACACTGGTTAATGAGAAACAGCGCGGTAAATTAAAAATATTTTTCGGCGCCTGCGCTGGCGTGGGAAAAACCTATGCCATGTTGCAGGAAGCACAAAGATTGCGTGCTCAAGGGCTGGATGTGATGATCGGTGTGGTAGAAACCCATGAACGGCAGGAAACGGCCGCTTTAATTGATGGTCTGCCACAACTGCCGTTTAAACCGATCCACTACCGGAAGCGCAGAATCACCGTCTTTGATCTTGATGCCGCCATTGCCCGCCACCCAGCGATGATTCTGATGGATGAACTGGCATTCAGCAATCCTCACGGCAGCCGTCATCCCAAGCGCTGGCAGGATGTTGAAGAATTACTGGACGCGGGAATTGATGTGCTGACGACCATTAATGTTCAGCATCTGGAAAGCCTTAATGATGTGGTTGATGATATTACCGGCATACAGGTCAGGGAGACCATCCCTGACCATATCTTTGATCAGGCCAATGAAATTGTCCTGGTTGATCTACCGCCAGATGATCTGCGCCAACGACTCAATGAAGGTAAAGTCTATATTCCCAGCCAGGCAGAACGTGCTATTGAACATTTTTTTCGCAAAGGCAATCTGATTGCCCTACGAGAACTGGCTTTGCGCCGTACCGCTGATCGCGTTGATGATCAAATGCGTGCTTTCCGTGACACCCAAGGGCATGAACCGGTCTGGCACACCCGTGATAATCTTCTGTTGTGCATCGGTAACAGCGCGGGCAATGAAAAACTGATCCGTACCGCTGCCCGGCTTGCTGCCCGGTTAGGCTGTATCTGGCATGCAATCTATGTTGAAACCCCAAAACTGCACCAATTGCCGGAAGGTAAACGGCGCGCAATTTTAACCGCGCTCAGATTAGCCCATGAATTGGGCGCGGAAACAGCAACCCTCGCCGATCCCAACAAAGAAAAAGCGATATTACGTTATGCCAGAGAACATAACCTCGGCAAAATTTTGATAGGCCGCTGCTGTGAATCCAAACATAAGCTGCTTAACTGGAAATGGCGCCCTGGTTTTGCTGATCGGTTAGGAAAACTGGGGCCGGATTTGGATTTAGTGATTGTCGCGCTGGAAGATCGCAGCCAATGGGATAAAGAACAGGACAACCGTTCTGTCGGTGAAAAATGGCGGATACAGATTCAGGGTTGCCTGATCGCAATCGCCCTCTGCACGCTGATCACCCTATTCTCCCGGACATTCTTGCTGACTCTCGATAAAGCAAACCTAGTTACGCTTTATCTGCTTGGCGTCGTCGTCATTGCACTGTTTTATGGCCGCCGGCCATCAATATTCGCGGCTTTTATTAACGTTATCAGTTTCGATATCTTCTTTGTACAGCCCCACTGGTCGCTTGCCGTCACAGATATGCAATATCTGCTGACGTTCACGGTCATGCTGATCGTCGGGGTCGTGGTCGGAAACCTGACCGCGGGCATGAGATATCAAGCGCGAATTGCCCGTTACCGCGAACAGCGCACCCGCCATCTCTATGAAATGACCCGTGAACTCAGCCGGGCATTGAATGAAACAGATATTGCCCGTACCAGCTACCATTTCCTTGCCAATGATTTTCAGGCGAAAACCGGCCTGTTTTTACCGAGCGATAATGGCAATTTACGCCAACTCACAACAAACAATGGCGGTCATATGCTGATTGACGATGCTATTGCCAAATGGAGTTTTGATAAAAACCTGCCGGCGGGCGCAGGAACCGATACCTTGCCCAGCGTACCTTACCAGCTATTGCCTATCGCAACGCCTTCACAAACGTTTGCTGTGCTGGCGATTGAGCCATCCTATTTGCGCCAGCTGCTTATCCCGGAGCAACAGCGATTATTGCAAACATTTACCGGCCTGATTGCCAATGCGTTGGAAAGATTGCACCTCTCCCGCCGGGCAGAATCGGCGAAACTGGATGCCGAGCGGGAACAGTTACGTAACTCACTTCTGGCGGCACTCTCTCACGATTTACGCACCCCTCTGACGGTCCTTTTCGGGCAAGCAGAAATCCTGATGCTGGATTTATCTGCCGAAAGTTCCCCGCACACCAAGCAGGTGAATCAAATCCGCCAACAAATTCTCAGCACTTCCCGTCTGGTCAACAATTTGTTGGATATGGCGCGTATCCAATCGGGGGGAATTCAACTGAATCTGGAATGGCAATCACTGGAAGAGATCGTCGGCAGTACCTTGCGCTCACTGGAATATGCGCTTAATCGCCATCCGGTCACCATTTCCCTGCCATCTGACTTACTCTTGCATTGTGATGCCTGCCTGCTGGAACGGGTATTTATCAATTTATTGGAAAACGCGATCAAATACACCGATGAACAAACACCACTGGGCATTAAAGCGACAACAGAAAAAAATCAGGTTCATATTGAAGTCTGGGATGCAGGTAAAGGTATTCCACCGGAGCAGGAACAGTTAATTTTCGATAAATTTTCCCGCGCCCGCAAAGAATCTGCCATTCCGGGAGTAGGCCTTGGGCTGGCAATTTGTCGCGCAATTATTGAAATTCACAATGGAAAGATTTGGGCTGCCAATAACGAAAAAGGTGGAGCGAGTTTTCACTTTGTTCTACCGTTAGAGAAACCGCCTGAAATTGAAGACATGACTGAGGAGATGTCACCATTACCAACAATAACACCATCTTAATCATCGAAGATGAAAAAGAGATCCGCCGTTTTGTCCGGCTGGCGCTGGAAGGGGAAGGTTGCCGCGTATTTGAAAGTGAGACGCTGAAACGGGGCTTAATTGAGGCGGGAACCCGTAAACCTGACTTGATTATTCTTGATTTGGGACTGCCCGATGGAGACGGCATTACTTTGATCCGTGATCTGCGCCAATGGAGCGCCATTCCTGTTATTGTTCTTTCTGCCCGTGACACAGAAGCGGATAAAGTTGCCGTACTGGATGCCGGCGCTGATGATTATCTGAGTAAACCCTTTGGCATCAGTGAATTGCTAGCAAGAGTGCGCGTTGCCCTGCGCCACTTTGCCAGAACCCATCAGGAAGAATCCATCGTCTATTTTTCTGATGTGGTTGTCGATCTGGTTAACCGCCGGATAACCAAAAACGATGAAGAGTTGCATCTGACGCCGATTGAGTTTCGGTTACTGGGTGAATTATTGGCAAATAGCGGTAAAGTGCTGACACAACGCCAGTTACTCAATCAGGTCTGGGGGCCTAATTATGTTGAACATAACCATTACTTGCGGATTTATATGGGGCATCTGCGGCAAAAATTGGAAACTGACCCCACCAGGCCAAAACATTTATTAACTGAAACCGGCATTGGCTATCGGTTTATGCCTTAATCCCTGAGATACAAACCGAATCTCTTCATATCTCAGGCAATTAACTGCTCTCAGCAAAGTTTAGGATAGATTATTCACCTGACACACATGTTCAGATAAATAATAAGCAACAGACTCTTCGCGGCAGGAACCAATAACATCCGCATAAGGCAGCGCTTGTTTAACCCTATCCTGCGCTGTTCCCATTATCACCCCTTTAGCGGCGGTTGAAAGCATTTCCACGTCATTCATACCATCGCCAAACGCGATAGTTTGATTAATTGGGATCCCAAGAAACCCAGCTAACTGAATTAAAGCCTGTCCCTTAGAAACACCGCTGTCCATCACTTCCAGACACCAGGGGAATGAGAAAGCAATACTGACACTATCAGAAAATAGCTCAATTAAATGGCGTTCCAATTTAACCAACGCATCGTGATCTCGACGCTTATGAATGAAAAAAACTTTTTCAACAGTATCACAAGGCATTTCATCAGCCGGTTTGATCGTTGGATTAAAATTATCATTCTGATTAAAATCACTGAAGCTATGGTGTAATTCACTGGTTAACCATTGAGAACCACAATACATATTAATCACTAAATCGTGATCTGCCTGCGTCTCCTCAATTAATCTTTTTACTACATCACCTGGCAGATATTGTCTAATATCCAATTTTTTACAGGCACTTACCAATCTGGCACCATTAGACGTAATCAGATGCACAGGTATATCAAAATCACCAATAATGGAATTAACATCAACATGATGCCTGCCGGTGGCAAATACAATTTGCTTTCCCGTATTTGACAAATCAGTCAACACTTGACGGGTAAATTTACCTACCGTATCCCCCTGAAGTAACAGAGTTCCATCAAGATCTGTAGCAATAAGATTATACATGAGCCCTTCCCCGGTACATTGAAAACAATTATTATCTACGCTTTATTCAGCAATTCAAGCGATGCTTTTTGGGTAGATGTCATCCTTTCTGCCAACTTATGATTATCTTTCTCATAATAAATACTGGCTTCTGAATCCATTTGAAGTCTTGGGCTTATTTTTTCCACCATTGGCATGTTTAATAGCTAAAATCTGGTGGGGATAATTATTATTTATAGATTTATATAAAGCCATCTAAGATAAAACTGGAAACCATTCCATAGTCCCAAAATATTCACTCACTAAAACTGAGATTAGTAATGAGTTTATTCTTTAGTTTCATTAATGAAAGTAATGATATATTCAAACAGAGAGAATTGTCTTATCATCCCAACTCATTTGATATTAACAATAGAATTTATTTGCTATGGGAGCTGGCAGTTATCTTATTTGATGAAAAGATATCACTGATGGCGGCAGGTGGCGTCGCGCTAATTACCGCCGGTGCATTAATGGTCGCTCTGGGCTGAAAAACAAAAATCCGCAATAACCTGTAACAGCTATTGCGGATTCTTCAATCGAATCAAATATTAAACGGCGGCAAAAACCTGATTAACAATATCCTGCGCTTCGCGTTCAATCTTCTCCCGATGTTCAGGGCCAAGGAAACTTTCACAGTAAATCTTATAGGCTTCCTCCGTTCCTGATGGACGGGCGGCAAACCAGCCATTTTCTGTCATCACTTTCAGGCCGCCGATTGATGCGCCGTTACCGGCGGCATTCGTCAACCGGGCAGTGATGGGATCACCGGCAAGCTTATCTGCTGTCACCATCTCTGGTGACAGCCTGGCTAACAACGCCTTCTGCTGATGGCTTGCGGGCGCCTGAATGCGGCTGTAACTCGGTGTACCAAAACGGGCAGCTAACTTATTGTAACGCTGCTGTGGATTTTCCCCTGTCACGGCGGTTATTTCTGCTGCCAGCAAACAGAGAATAATCCCATCTTTATCCGTGGACCACGGCGTACCATCGAAACGCAGGAAAGAAGCCCCTGCGCTCTCCTCACCGCCAAAGCCCAATTTACCTTGATGCAAACCATCAACAAACCATTTAAAACCGACCGGTACTTCCACCAATTCACGGCCAAGATCGGCAACCACCCGATCAATCATGGCGCTGGAAACCAGCGTTTTACCCACCGCGACGCTTTCTGACCATTGAGGACGATGACGGAACAAGTAATCTATCGCGGTTGCCAGATAGTGGTTTGGATTCATCAAACCGGCTGGTGTGACAATTCCGTGACGGTCATAATCAGGATCGTTGGCGAAAGCCAGATCAAACTTATCGCGCATTGCCAGCAAACCTGCCATTGCCCAAGGAGATGAGCAATCCATGCGAATGACGCCATCATGATCCAGATGCATAAAACGGAACGTCTGATCCACCTGATCATTCACCAATGTCAGATCCAGATTGTAGTACTCACCGATACGCTGCCAGAACGCGATGCCTGAACCGCCCAACGGATCAATACCGATTTTCAGCCCAGCTTTCTGGATAGCGGCCATATCAACCACATCACCCAGAGCAACGACATATGGCTCGACTAAATCTTGCTGGTGCAGATATTCACTGCTCAATACCTGAACAAACGGCAGACGCTTAACGCTTTTCAGACCTTCTTCGAGCAACTCGTTAGCACGGCGTTCGATAACCGTGGTCAGATCCGTATCGGCGGGCCCGCCATCAGGTGGATTATATTTAATACCGCCATCTTCCGGTGGATTATGGGATGGCGTAATCACGATCCCATCCGCCAGCGCTTTCCCCTGACGGTTATAGCAGAGGATGGCATGAGAAATCGCCGGGGTTGGCGTAAATCCATTATTTTCCTGCACAATCACATGCACATTATTGGCGGTCAACACTTCCAGCACAGAAATAAAAGCAGCTTCTGACAACGCATGGGTATCTTTACCCACATAGCAAGGGCCGTTTATTCCCCGCTGCTTACGAGCTTCCACAACTGCCTGAGCAATTGCCAGAATATGCGCTTCATTAAAGCTACTGCGCTGAGAGCTGCCACGATGGCCGGATGTACCGAATTTAACCTTATGCACCGGGTTTTCCGGCTGAGGATGTAGGGTGTAATACTGTGAAGTCAGTTGCGCTACGTTTATCAGATCACTTTGGCAGGCAAGCTGCCCCGCACGCGGATGATTTGCCACTTTATCTCTCCTGGATAGCTGCACCGCCTTGACTATTGCAGTGCAACTTTGGTCAGTTAAATCGTGCCACACACCTTTTCAATAAGATTGGCTGAGAATTGCATATCCTGCATAATTTGCTCAACCATATTACGCTTACGGTCAGTATTGGTGTTAGTAATAACCCAAAAAGGCGTGCCCGGAATATGACGAGGTTTGGTTTGTTTGCCACTGGCAAGCAGCGTCTGCTGATCACCGGCAAAATAAACTCGGGTACGACCATGCATAGCATCGGTTGTCTGAGAAAAACTTTCACTGTTCAAGCTGTATAACGTGGATAAGATCGACATAAAACGATCAACCGATTTTTTCTTCTCAGAATAATCATCTGAAAGCAACAATTCACGTATTACACGAACAGAATCACTCGGACGGGATACTGATGTTTTCTCCACAGCGCTAAGAGGCTGGACGTTTTGTACTGGCTGCTCGGCGTTAAATTTCAGCATCCGCCGTAAAATATCAGATGCACTTTCACCGATATGTTGTGTGTGGCTAGCAATATAGCGGTAAAGGTCTTCATCAACTTCTATCGTTTTCATTTCTATCCAGTACTGTTCTAAATAAAAAATTTAGCCGGATTATAAAGTATAAAAGGAAAAAACAAAATAGGTAAAATTTCAATAACTTAAAAGTGTTTCAGCGTGAAAAACGATATGACAAAGCAGGTGATTTTCATCTAAAATAAATCAATCAGTTACATGGATATTGTGGGTATGAACCTCACCATAACTCATGAAGATTAAGATATTACTATCATTGGGCATTTGAAATTCTTTTAACCCACATCCGAATGGCAAAAAGGTTAAGCGACTAAGTTATGCTAAGATGTGCAGCTATGCTGTGTCAGTAAGTGACTAAGGAATTAAGTTCGTATTTCTACTGAAAAATCAAGATCACATTCATTTAATACCGTTTCACTGCCCTGAGCAATCAGCGGCACCGCCGGGTGTTTATTGCAGGCAGCAGTATCATATAAAAAAGAATAGAGCAGATTAAGTGTCTTGCAAGGTAGGAGGAATAAATTTATTTCTTTACTATTTTGATCATATGTAAAAATTCCGGCCCAATGGCCGGAATCTTCTTATTAATTGCTCATTTGAGCAGGCATAAATCTAAAGATTCGCTTATTTAGCATTTAACACTTTATTCAATTTAGCTTCATCAAGCTGACGACAGCGTTTTGCGACTACAATTGTGGCAACCCCGTTGCCAATCAGGTTGGTTAACGCTCTTGCTTCTGACATAAAACGATCTATTCCCAGAATTAATGCCAGACCCGCCAATGGTAAATGTCCAACAGCAGAAATTGTTGCCGCTAATACAATAAACCCGCTGCCGGTCACGCCAGCAGCCCCTTTAGAAGATAAAAGCAATACAACTAATAGCGTTATTTGATGCACAATATCCATATGTGTATTGGTTGCCTGTGCAATAAATACTGCGGCCATTGTCAGGTAAATAGAAGTGCCATCCAGATTAAATGAATATCCTGTCGGTATCACCAAACCAACAACCGATTTCTGACATCCCGCCTTCTCCATTTTATCTAACATACGCGGTAATACAGATTCAGAAGAGGATGTTCCCAATACGATTAATAATTCTTCTTTAATGTAATTGATAAACCGAAATATACTAAATCCGGCCACTTTTGTTATTGTTCCTAAAACAAATATGACAAAAAGAATACAAGTGATATAGAAACAAACTATTAACTGCCCTAATTGTATTAATGAACCAATACCATATTTGCCGATGGTAAAGGCCATTGCACCAAAAGCCCCTAAAGGCGCTAATCGCATTATCATATTGATAATACCGAAAATCACTTGAGAGAAACCATCAATAATATTAAAGATTGGCTTCCCTTTTTCGCCTAAATGATGAAGCGCAAAGCCAAATAACACCGCAAATAATAAAACCTGCAAAATATTACCACTGGCGAATGCTCCGATGACACTGCCTGGAATAACATCAAGTAAAAATGCGATTATGCCCTGTTCAGCCGCTTTCTCCGCATATATAGAGACAGCTTTAACATCTAACGTAGCGGGATCAATATTCATCCCTGCACCTGGCTGGACAACATTGACAACGATTAACCCAATAATTAAAGCAATTATGCTAACTATTTCAAAATAGACCAGAGCAATAGCCCCTGTTTTACCCACAGCTTTCATACTTTCCATACCGGCGATACCGGTAACAACCGTACAAAAAATAACTGGCGCAATAACCATCTTGATTAATTTTACAAATCCGTCACCCAATGGCTTCATTTCCGCGCCCAGTTCAGGATAGAAATGCCCCAGAAATATGCCGATAGTTATTGCAAGCAAAACTTGAAAATAAAGACTTTTTAGTAAATTTTTTTTCACTTCTTAATTCCCTAATCCATAGTATAAAATCAAATTCTATTTATTCTTATTAGAACGGTGTGATTATTGTTGAATTTACCCTATATCTTTTATTTACATAAAATATAAAGTAAATTTTCATTATTTTTTCACAAAAATTTAAAGTCAACACACAATTTTTTAAGATATAGATCACATAAACACACAATAAACACACAATAAACACACAATAAACAACCAAATTAAGATGGCTGAACTAACAATTATCTCACAAGTTATTTAAAATCTGCTATTTAAAAATATCAGTAAATTGAAGCGTTTTTATTTTTTAAGCGATTAAGTATTAGCATGAAAATTAACAAGTTTTTGACGAGCGGGACATTTTAAGAACAATTCAATTACAAGAAATTATTAACTATAATTGCATAGCCTGGTTGCTTTGTTACAATTTGAACAACAATATCCCATAACATGCACTGCATGACCTCAATACCCGAAGGAAAACTATTCCCATCATGAAATTAAACAGCCAATTAAATCATCATATACAGACACCAGAAAGTCCTATCTCTTCCGCTCCTGTTGTATTGATCCACGGATTATTTGGCGATCTGAATAATCTTGGCGTCCTGGCCCGTGATTTACAGCAATATTATCCCGTTATTCAGGTTGATGTACGTAATCACGGTTTATCTCCACGGGCAGATAACATGGATTACCACGATATGGCACAGGATATTATTTCTCTGCTGGATCATCTGCAAATTCAGTCCGCCATTATTATTGGTCATTCAATGGGCGGCAAGATCGCGATGACAATGACCGCCCTGGCGCCAGAACGGATAGAAAAAATGGTTCTTATTGATATAGCGCCAATCGCCTATCAGGTTCGCCGTCATGACCAGATTTTTACCGCATTGAATAAAGTGACGAAAGCTGGCGTTAATACCCGTCAGGAAGCCACCGAAATTATGCGGGAAGATATTCAGGAAGAGGGCGTTATCCAATTTTTATTGAAATCATTCCGTCAGGGAGAATGGAAATTCAATTTGCCGGTATTAATTAATCAATATGAAAAGATTATCGGCTGGCAGGAAATACCGACATGGCCTCATCCCGCACTGTTTATTCGCGGCGGTCTTTCTTCTTATATTCAGGAAGAGTACCGGGATGATATCGCCAGACAATTTCCACAAGCTAAAGCCTGGGTTGTCGCCGATTGTGGTCACTGGGTTCACGCAGAAAAACCCGATGCCGTTTTAAGGGCAATTCATCGTTTTCTCAATATTGATGCGAAATAATGCAGGCAGTTAATTCGAGATAAATAGTGGCTCACTTCTCTGTGAGCCACTTTTTATCTTCATTACCACTTTGATTTCCCTGCCAAATTAACCATTTTTTATGGTATTAGTTTTATCGCTTGCTTCGTAAAATCAAGGCGAGAAAGCACTTAGGTATCATCTTTTTCAGATTATATTCTTTTACTACTGATTTCTTTTCAATTTTTTGTTAACGGTTAATGGATGTCGATTAAATGCTGTTAATTGTCCTTTTAAAAGCTTTTATTTACAGTTAAATCGCTTATTAAATAAAAGCTTTAATATCTCTGTATTCGCGCTTTCAAATGATTACGGTAGGCTTAAATAAATAAGGAAAAAGGGAAAAGAAATCACGTTAAAAAGAGGGTAAACCTGTAAATCGATTCTATTCAGAAGGTTTTTCTTACTTTTTAATTGAAAACTCATCTCACAAATGGTTTTCATTGAGTAGTTTTTATAAAACTAATGGATTTTCCATCTCCTGACTTGTATTTAAACTTTTCCACTTTTGTTAATATTCCTAGATTAATCATTTACATTATATTTCATAATCTTGGTAAATACGAAATAAAAAAAGACAGCGATAATTGGTAAAATAAACATTAAAAATATAATGATTAGTCATTAATAAGTATTTTAGTGCTATTCCCTCTGGGTAAACATAATTTGAAATTAATATTTATGATAGTAACATTAGCATTTTTTGATATTTATCATGGTAAATCTTCCTCAAGCCCTACAGAGATGATGTTATTTTATCTTCCAGTAATCTATCGTTTGTCTATTAATATCAATTCGTCCGTCAGGATATTCAACCCATTCTTTACCCTTAGTAATAGTAATCTTTGGCATCTTGGTTTCATCCAACTTAGGCTTATAGACAATTTTCCACTCAGTGCCCGGCGTTAACCTCAATCGAAAAGGGTACATATCGACCCTACCCTGCAAAAATATACTTTTCGGGAATTTTTCAGATATCTCCAAAACAGGGTAAATAACCGGGCTGAAATCAATGGTATTCAACGCTGCGATTTCGCTAAGATTCGTCTGAGCTGCATCATTGATAAATGCGATTAAACCTGTTCCCGTATACGGCACAGCATCTTTCACCAGATGGCTGACATCAGTATACCCTACTGATACAAAAGCCTGATCAATTTTCCATTTGCACCAACCTCTGCCACTGAAAGGTAATTTCGCCTGAAAATAACCGGTTTGTGGATCGGCTTTTACATCCAGTCGGAGCCTATTATAGGTCGGCACTTTATGAGGAGACATACCCGCATCAAGCTCATACTCAAGACAATCTTTTGAAATATATTCTGCTGATACATACGGTTTTGTGTATTTCGGCGCAACACCTTCCACGGTTATCCACGGCCCTTTTCCAACAGATGAAAAAGGAAAAAGCCAATTAAAAAAGGTATCGCCTAACGCCCAGTAAATAAAATATGAAAATAACAATAACAGCGTGATTTTTACTATTTTCATACTGAGAGTTCCTTACCATCGCAATAATGTTGTAAGGCCAGTGTTCCTTGCTCTTCCTGCTGGCTCACGGTCAGTGATTTTATTAACTGTTTGTCCATATCCAGAAAATAGAGGTTGCAGTAGTAAATATTATCAGGAATAAGCATCTTATCATGATCCATTTTTGCCTTAAATTGACGCTGGCTGTCCTGATAGACCGTAATCTTATCCGGTTCACATAACTCTCTAAGCCGCTTATCAATATAACCGGCATATTTATACGAGCTATGATGAAGAAAGCCTAATCCCCCTTTTAAATCAGCACTTCTGTTTTCAACAAACAGTTGATCTTTTTCTTGTTGACTTAACTGATTAAACAACGCATTTTGCTGCTCACCGGCCAGAGAAAAATCCTTTTCTGTTTCCGGGTTTAATTCAGGAATTAAATAGAGCTTTGTGGTGTTATTCAAGATTTCTTCAGCCACCGCCGTTATAAGGGTAAGACTCCTGGCGGAAATCAGCCATTCCGGACAACTGTTGGCTTGAAAAAAATGAACCACTTTACCATGATGCAAATAGATTTCTTGACTGGCAGTCGCTTGTTTAATGGCTTTAACAATCGGCGACGTAGACACTAGCTTAATTATTTCCCAGTCGTACCCCGCTGGCGCCCAGTAATTGAAAAACCCATTATCCATATCCTGCTCAAATGGCACAACAGGAATGACGTCATCTTCATTAACATGGCGATAGTGAATAATGGAAGACAGCTCCTCTACCGCACTACGGGTTAATGTTCTCGGCATCCCGTAACTGTAGAGGCAAGGATTATACTCTTTCAGTTGTGCACTGTGCAGTAATGCCAATGCGCCACCCAAACTATGACCACAAATAAATAACCGTTTATTCGTAACCAAATTGGTAATATCTCGGAATACTGTTTTAGTTTCATCACTGGGAACTATTAACTCTCCAACCAAATTAAACGCCTCCCAAAATCCTTTGTGCACTTTACCACGGTGAATAAACCCACTACACAGCGCTTTGTCATCATCGCAGCTTAAAACCAGTGGCTGAAAGGTGACATCAGTCCGGTAATTCTCCAGACTAATTGTACCCCGCCAACTGACAAGAACATCACTGCTGCTGGCTACATAAAACAGTCGTGTATCACCCTGTTTATCTGCCGTTTTTGAATCAATAAATTCCACCCGGGTATAACGTTCACTGAACGGCACATCATAAGCTACAGGAGTCGCCGACGCTTTTTCCACCTGATAAGGTAACTTTGAAACATCCAGCATCTGCCGGTTAAAAAAATGCTTAACGGAACCTTCAACATTGACATCTCCACCAGCATAAGCCAGTACACTCATCAAACTCAGGTTATACGCATTAACAATGGAATACTCTTTCTGATGATGTAATTGCAAGACCCAAGCCCGAAACGGGCATATTTCCAAGACATACCGTTGATTTAGTGGATGAACCGTGTAGCCACTTGGCTCCGGATCTGGAAAATGATAGAGAGGGGGTTCTTGCTCTTTCCAATCCTCAATCACCGGCAAACCATCACTGATCTGCCCGATAGTCACATAATGATATTGGTGACCTTCAGCTTCGGCTTTTGGCTTCACCACCGACGCCGCTTCACCGCGTATTTCCCGCAATGGGCGCCGTTCCATCTCATCGGCCAACGATTGGGCGTGGATAGACAATATCACGGGATGAGCTGACAGGTTTTCTTCCCTGAGCACCCCGAAACCATCCGTCGTCCCCCGGCGCACATGATCCGGTAATCCCCAGCTTACCAAGCCATAAGGCACATTGATTAGCGGTTTTCCCTGTTCATCCATCAACTGAAATTCCACCCAGTGTTTCAAACGCCTGCAATCAAGAGTTTCACGCGGATCTAATCTACTCATCAGTGTTGTTTCCTTTACTTGTCACTACATATAAGCACACAACCCAAACATCCTGTGCTGAAAATCCCACAAGGTTTGTCCCGGCCAGTGATAAATAACCTTCATCACCAGAAAAGCGCCCATACTTAGGAATTAAAGTAATTTATTTCTTTACCCAAGAAATAAACCCGTAAAAATCCCACTATCACAGACAAACATCACCGCTTATGCAGTGAGTAATAGTGAGTTGAACGACAGGAATACAAAAATGAATCCCAATCAATTAATCCCCGTGAATAAGAGGAACAGGATATGAATTTTCTTTCATACAGGCCATATGACATGGCCTGTTTAATAATTATTAAACAACCACAAAATAGCAAGGAAAATTTCATCTTTTTCCAATTAAAAAATAAATTTGTAACAAAGTGTTACAAACTGTAAGAAAGCATTACAAACTCAGTACAAATGCAATTATCGTCAATCTGATAAATGAGAAAAAGGATAGTGATATTCCCTTTTCTCATAAAATAATTCACGATATATCAAACAATCTCGACTTCATTTATATTCTCTTCAAAACACCCATAGAAAAAATCCGGCATATGTTATATATGCCGGATTATCATACGAATACAGGATCGTTTAGGCTTTTTTAAGCCATTACTGAATTTCCCCGTCACAATCTTCCGTCAACGCTATATTTAAAGCCCGGACTAAAACGACTTTATTCGCATTATTCTCCAACAGACTAAAATGGTTACCCGAAATTGGAATTAACCGCAGTGAAAAATCAGGCATTACCTGCGCCCAACCTAACGACGGATCCCTATCTAAAGACTGTAATTCAGCATCCACAACGTCGGCATTCATAATAACCGGAACAGGTGGAGAAGGTTCCGTTGCATAGAACTGATGCAACGTTATCGCCAATGTTTGCGGCTCATAGTCTCTGACTATTTGCGCATAATTTTCTATCTGTTCCCAACGTTTTGCGATTAAATCAGAACGCAAATTGGCCGGGTATAACGCCAATTTCTGCGCCGCTTCGATAAACTGCGCCAGATTCAATTCATCAATTCGCCGGTACAGTGCCGCAATCTCATCAATATGTTCTTCTCCTGTTTGCCTCGCCAACTCAATAAAAAATTGAAGTTTTGGCGGCGTTATCTGTTGCCTGTAATAATGAGGAATAGGCGTGTCTATCAAACCGAGGAAATCAACCACCTCACCGAAATTCAACAATTGCTGGGCAATGGCATAAGCCAATATGCCACCGGAAGAGTAACCGCATATCCGATATGGGCCTTCCGGTTGAACCGCTTTGATAAAGCTGATCATCCTTGCCGCCTGCTCTTCCATCGTCAACATCGGCTCTTCACTGATGGATGGCCAAGGCAACGCATAAATCGGGTAGCCTGACTGAATCTGCTGAGACAACCCGAAAACATAGGAATAATCACCCAACCCGCTGGGTACAAAGAATAACGGCAGACCTGTTCCGCCAGATCGCACCAATATCACCCTGTTTCGCGGTTGAGATAGCTGATCTGATGTCATTTTTGCAGCCAGTTCAGCCAGCACAGGGAATTGAAATAGATCATTCAATGTGCAGACAAGACCATGATTAGCCGCAAGGTTTATCATCCGCATAGCGAGCAGTGAGTGACCACCCAAGGCGAAGAAATTGTCATACCGGCTGACCCGCTCAATCCCCAGTAATTCACACCAAATAGCCGCCAATACGGTTTCCGTTTCCCCTCGCGGCGCTTCGTAAACCTGCCGGGCAAAAGCTTCATTGCCCGGAGCCGGTAGCGCACGACGATCCAACTTACCGTTCGGGGTCAGCGGGAAGACATCCAGACGCACAAACGCCGCCGGTACCATATAATCCGGTAAAATGGCACTCAGATGAGCACGCAAGCTATTAGTCAGTCCCTCATCCTCTGGCGCCACTACGTAAGCGACCAAACGTTTATCTTGACTATCACCCAGCACCAACACAACAGCCTCTTGCACAGTTGGGTGTTCCACCAACCGGGCCTCAATTTCGCCCGGCTCAATACGGAAACCGCGGATTTTAACTTGCTGATCGTTACGGCCCATAAACTCCAAATTACCGTCCGGCAGGTAACGGGCTAAATCCCCGGTTCGATACATGCGGGCATCAGGTGAATCACTAAACGGATCAACGAGGAAGCGTTCAGCCGTCAATTCAGGACGATTGAAGTAACCACACGCGACACCCGCCCCGCCAATATACAATTCCCCGACCACCCCCAGAGGTACCAGCTGACCATAGACATCCAGCAGATAAACCTGCGTGTTAGCTATCGGTCGGCCAATAGGGATCTGGCTCATCCCCGGTGATAATGTCGTGATACGATAGGTAGTGGTAAAGGTGGTGCCTTCGCTCGGCCCATAACCATTCAATAACTGTTGAGGCGGGCTATCACGCAGAACCTGCGCAATCACATGCGGATCCAGTACATCTCCACCAACAATCAGGATTTTGAGCTGTGAAAGCGCCGGCGACAACTCTGCCGCCAGCCGGTTAAACAACCCGACACTCAACCACATAACCGTGATTCGATAAGCCTGTAATGCCTGAACAAACGCCTGCGGCGTCAACACAGTCGCGTGATCAATCACCACCAGCGTACCGCCATTCAGCAACGGCGCCCAAACTTCAAAGGTGCCGGCATCGAACGCCGGGTTGGCCTCAAAAGCCACCCGATCATCCGGCCCGATTTCAGCGTACCCATTATTAATCACCAACCGAACTACAGCCCGATGCGGCACCATCACCCCTTTTGGCGTACCAGTCGAGCCGGAGGTATACATGATATAAGCCAGCGCGGCGCTGGAGCGGGGTAAATCAGGATTACAGTGATCTTCTTCCCCAATAGTATCCCTCTCATTAGTCAGGCAATACAGGGGAATCGCCAGGTCAACCGGGATATCAGTGAGCAACAATTTGGCTGAACAATCGTTTATCAGCCAATGCAGCCGTTCGTCCGGTATACGGGGATCGATCGGCACATAAACGGCCCCGGCCTTGAGGATAGCCAACTGAGCCACCACCAGTTCAACAGAACGCGCTAACAGTACCGCAACGCGATCGTCCGGCCGGATCCCCTGCCCAATTAACCGGCGAACCAGCCGGTTAGCACGGGCATTCAATTCGGCATAACTGAGAATGTGTTCTCCATACATCAGCGCTATCGCATCAGGTTTTTTTTCTGCCTGTTGTTCAAACAACCTATGAATACAACACTGGTCAGGATACAGCGCTTGGGCCGCATTCCAAGTTTCCAGCAACAGACGCTTCTCTGCTTCCGGTAAAATATTCAACAACCGTACCGGTGTCTCCGGCCGCTGTTCAAGCGCTTCTGCCAGACTTTCCAGCGCCTGTTGCATATAACCACATACCCTTTCCGGATCAATCGGTTGAACGATTTGTGCAGTCAGCCCCAGTGCATTACCAAAATCCTCCACCGACAAGACAAACGGATAGTTCGTGCGCTCTTGCCCACCCTGGAATTCAACGCTGCTGATGATCTCATCTGTGGTAACCACCGGCGCATTATGCCGATAGTTTAACAAGGCGCTAAAGAGCGGAATTTCATTTTGCACCCCACTGCAACGTTGAACCAACGCCAGTGAAGCGTGCTCATGTTCCAGTAATCCCGCCAACCGGGTATGTGCTGCCCGTACACTCTCCTGCACCGGAGTAGCATTCATATCCAGTCGTAACGGCAAGGTATTGATAAACAGCCCCATGCCGCTGTCAGCCCCTTCCCCTGCCTGCATCCGCCCAAACAGCACGGTACCGAATACCACGTTCTCCTGTCCGCTGGTACGCGACAATACCTGCGCCCAAGCCAGATGACATAACGCCGCCAGACTGACATCCAGACGCCGGGCCTGACTGCGCAGGCGGTCATTCAACATAGCGGGCAACATTCGGTGCGATTGAGTTACCTGCGAACCATCCCGATGGACTTCCGTCAACCCGAACGGCAGCGTCGGTTCATCCACTTCGGCCAACATGTCGGTAAAGAAGCGGATATGCTCGTCCTGCCCCATTCCCAGCCGGGCCTGAGCCACCAGATTGCGGAAAGGAACCGGCACAGGCAGACTATTCTCCTGCCCGGCAAGGTACGCCTGAACTTCCCGGTTCATCACCTCCATTGCAGTATGGTCGCCGATCAAATGGTGCTGCAATTGCAATACAATCCAGCGACCAGCCGTTTCCTGTGCAATAACAAAACGTAACAAAGGCGCCTGCCCCAGATCGAGACGATGCTGACGGGGATCAAAATGTTGAGACAGTTGTTGATAAACTGGTCCATCAGCAGGATCCAACGTCAGTTCAGTCACTGATAACGGCGCCTGACGCCAGACTACCTGAGCCGGCACTGACAACCCTTGCCAAACAAAGGCGGTACGCAGGATATCGTGGCGATCAACGACCTGTTGCACCGCCGCCAGATAACGATCCAGCAACGATCGATCAGCAAAGACCACAGGATAAGCCAACAAATACGGATCGCCCTTGTTCGCCAGTAAATGGTGGAACAGGATCCCGTCCTGCAACGGTGACAGAGCATAGATATCCTGAATATTGGTAATCCCGCCCGGTACGTGTTCAACGATATGGTCAATTTCAGGCTGAGTCAGATCAATCAGCGGCAACATTTCAGGCGTCAGTGCCGTAGTCGCCGGGGTGATGGTATTAACCGGCGCCACCACTGCCTGTGACTGTCCTGCTGTTTGGGCAAATTCAGACAACATCGGGAATTGGAACAGATCACGCACCGCCAGTGTTAATCCTGCGTTACGCAGGCGGTCAATCATCCGCACCGCCAGCAATGAATGGCCGCCCAACGCAAAGAAGCTATCGTACCGACTGACCTGCTCAATCCCCAATAACTCGCTCCAGATAGCGGCCAGCAAGGTTTCTGTCTCCCCTTGCGGTGCGTCATAAACCTGACGGGCAAACGCTTCCTCACCCGGCGCCGGCAGCGCCCGGCGATCCAGTTTGCCATTCGGCGTCAGCGGGAAGGCATCCAGACACACAAACGCCGCCGGCACCATATAATCCGGCAAAATGGCGCTCAAGTGAGTACGCAGACGGTTAACCAACTCTTCATCCGTTTCTGCCGCCACATAAGCCACCAACCGTTTATCCTGACCGTCACCCAGCACCAGCACAACGGCTTCACTCACCGCCGGATGTTCCACCAGCCGGGCTTCGATTTCCCCCGGTTCAATGCGGAAACCACGGATTTTCACCTGTTGGTCATTACGGCCTAAGAAATCCAGATTGCCGTCCGCAAGGTAGCGGGCCAAATCTCCGGTTCGATACATGCGGGCACCCGGTTCATTGCTAAACGGATCCGGTAGAAAACGTTCCGTGGTCAGTTCAGGACGATTGAGATAACCACAGGCGACCCCATCTCCACCGATATAAATCTCACCTGTCACCCCCAACGGTACCAGCTGACCATAGATATCCAGCAGATAAACCCGCGTATTGGCTATCGGTTGACCAATCGGGATCCAGGTCACTCCCGGTGATAACTCTGCGATACGATAGGTAGTAGTAAAGGTGGTTCCTTCACTCGGTCCGTAAGCCTGCAATAATTGTTGTGGCGGATGATTATCCAGAACTTGGGCAATCACATGCACATCGGGGATATCTCCCCCGAAAATCAGGATCTTAATCTGCGGAAGAACCGGAGATAATTCTGCCGCCAGCCGGTTAAACAACCCGATAGTCAGCCACAGCACCGTGACGCGATGCACGCGTAAAACCTGCACTAACTTGTGTGGCGTCAGCAACGTGTCATGATCGATAACCACCAGCGCACCGCCGTTAAGCAACGGCGCCCAGACTTCGAACGTGCCGGCATCGAAAGCCGGATTAGCGGTAAAGGCAACCCGATCATCCGGCCCGATTTCGGCGTACCCATTATTGATGACCAGCCGAACCACCGCACGATGCGGCACCATCACCCCTTTTGGCGTGCCGGTCGAGCCGGAGGTGTACATGATATAGGCCAGCGCAGTACTGGAGCGGGGTAAGCCAATATTGTGATGATCTTCTTCCCCGATAGCGTCCATTTTATCGGCCAGACAAAACAGGGGAATCGCCAGATCAACCGGGCTATCTGTCAGCAACAATTTGGCTGAACAATCGTTTATCAGCCAGTTTTTCCGTTCGTCCGGCACACGGGGATCGATCGGCACATAAACAGCCCCGGCCTTGAGGATAGCCAACTGAGCCACCACCAGTTCAACAGAGCGTTCCAGCAACACCGCAACCCGATCATCCGATTGGATCCCCTGCCCGATTAACCGGCGGGCCAGCCAGTTAGCGCGGGCATTTAATTCGGCATAGCTGAGAATGCGTTCTTCATATACTAATGCTATCGCGTCAGGGGTTTGCTCTACCTGTTGCTCAAACAGCCGGTGAATACATGACTGGTCAGGATACGGCGCTTGGGTTGCATTCCAGGTTTCCAGCAACAACTGGCGCTCCGCCACGGTCAAGATATCAATTTTCCCAACCAGCTGTTGCGGGTTAGCCGCCATCTCCCTCAGTACGGTATGGAGATATGCCACATGCCGCTCAATCGTGGGTTGATCAAACAGGGCGGTAGCATAATGCAGATAGCCGGCAATCCGGCCATCCACCTCAGACAGACTTAGTTCAAGATCAAACTTAGCGATATCAATGCGTTGATCCGCAGGTGAAACAGACAATCCCGGCAAGCCCCATTCCGTGCTCTCATTGTTCTGCCAGGCAAACATCACCTGAAACAACGGGGTATGCGCCAATTGACGCGGCGGTTGTACGATTTCCACCACCTGTTCAAACGGCAGATCCTGATGCTCCTGCGCCGCCAGCGCAGTTTGCCGTGTACGCGCAAGCAATTCGGTCGTATTCGGCGCACCGGATAAATCCATCCGCAAGGCCAGCGTATTGACAAAGAAACCGATCAAGGATTCCACTTCCTGCCGACTGCGGCCCGCGCTCGGTGTACCGATAACCAGATCCTCCTGACCTGACAGACGCGACAGAAGCGTCGCCCAAGCTGCCAACAATGTCATAAATAACGTGACACCCTGCTGCTCACTCAAGCGCTTTAGGGATTGAGTTAACTCCGCATCCAGACTGACAGGCAAGAGAGCCCCGGCAAATGACTGTTCAAGCGGACGTGGCCGGTCAGTGGGTAAATCCAGCAGAACCGGCGTATCAGCCAGCTTGGTGCGCCAATAGTCAGATTGGGACTGTATGCGTTCCGCCGACAGCCACTGACGTTGCCAGGCGGCGTAATCAGGATATTGAATCGTTAACGGCGGCAACGGATCCGGCCGCCCTGCCCGGAAAGCGGTGTAAAGGGTGCTCAATTCACGCATCAATACGCTGACAGACCAGCCATCGAAAACAATATGATGCTGGGTCAGCAGGAAAACGTGTTCATCATTAGCCAGTTGCACCAGCGCGGAACGAATTAACGGACCACGGGCAAGATCAAACGGGGCCTCAACTTCCTGAGCAGAGAGAAACGCAAGCTGGACATCCACATCAGGCGCGTCACGCAGATCATATTTTTTCATCGGCAGGCCCCATTCCGCCGGTAACAACTCCACCTGCGGCTGGCCGTCAACAGCAACAAAGACCGAGCGTAATGCTTCATGGCGAGCAAACAGCGCATCAAGCGCCTGCTGCCAAGCACTCATATTAAGCTGACCACGTAAACGTAATGCCATCGGGATATGATAAGTCTCACTCACCCCGTCAAACTGAGTCAGAAACCACAGACGCTGTTGAGCAAATGACAACGGCAATTTACCCTCACGGGATAACGGCATGATGGCCGGTAATCTGCTGCTCTGTTCATCAAACCGGGCACTTATTGCCTCAGCAAAAGTGGTCAAAGCAGGGAATTTGAACAGCGTGGACAGCGGTAATTCAATCCCCAAAGCCGCTATCCGATTTATCATCCGCACCGCCAACAACGAATGGCCGCCCAAAGCGAAAAAGTTGTCATACCGGCTAATCCGCTCAACATTGAGTAATTCACGCCAGATAGCGGCCAGAGTGGTTTCGATTTCCCCTTGCGGCGCGTCATAAACCTGACGCGCAAACGCTTCCTCCCCCGGCACCGGTAACGCCCGGCGATCCAGTTTGCCATTCGGGGTCAATGGGAAAGCATCCAGACGCACAAACGCCGCCGGCACCATATAATCCGGTAAAATGGCGCTCAGGTGAGTACGCAGACAATTAACCAACTCTTCATCTGCTTCTGCTACCACATAAGCCGCCAGACGTTTATCCTGACCGTCACCCAGCGCCAGCACAACCGCCTCACGCACCGCAGGATATTCTGTCAACCGGGCTTCGATTTCACCCGGCTCAATCCGGAATCCACGGATTTTAACCTGCTGGTCATTACGGCCAACAAACACCAGATTGCCATCCGGCAAATAACGGGCCAAATCCCCGGAGCGATACATCCGGGCATCAACGTCATCACTAAACGGATCCGTCAGGAAACGTTCGGCAGTCAGGTCAGGGCGATTGAGATAGCCCCGCGTTACACCAGCGCCACCAATATACAGCTCCCCCACCGCCCCCAATGGCACTGGCTGACCGTAGGCATCCAGCAGATAGATCCGGGTATTCGCCGTCGGACGCCCAATAGGCGCCAACGCATCGGTATAGTTTGACGGACAACGCCAGTGAGTGGTGCACACGGTAATTTCTGTCGGGCCATAGGCATTGAACAGCGTGGCCTCACGGCTCAATGTCTGGAGCAGCGCCGGGCTGGGCGCTTCACCGCCCAGTATCACGGTCGGCTTTATCGTCAGCGCCGGTAAATCCGCCCCATCCCGCAGCAGGGCCGGAGTCAAACAAGCGTGCGTCACTGCCTGTTCCTCCAGATAATGCCAGAGACGGTGCGGATCCTGACGAACCGGGTCGGCTGGAATAGCCAGACTGGCTCCTCCGGTCAGCGCCATCATGGTTTCCCAGACACTGGCATCGAAGCCAAATGAAGCAAACTGCAACACCCGGTTACTGCAATGAATCCCAAACTGGACAATTTTATCCCGAATAAGATTGACCAACCCACGATGTTCAACCATCACCCCTTTGGGCGCGCCGGTAGAACCGGAGGTGTAAATCACATAAGCCAGATGACGGGAAGTCAACACCGGTACCTGCGGGTTGTTGTCCGGTTGATCAGGCAAGGTATTCGGATTAAGCAGAGTCAGCCCGGCCAGCGCCTCCTCGCCCAACGCGACCCTTCCGGTCTCATCAGCCAATATGATTGAGGGAGCTGCATCATTCAGGATATGCGCCAGACGTTCCCCCGGATACGCCGGGTCCAGCGGCACATAGGCGCCACCGGCTTTCAGCACCGCCAATAACCCTACCACCCGCGCCGGTGAGCTTGCCATGCAGACGGCCACCCGTTGATCCGGCGCGATTCCCAGTGCAATCAGTTGATGAGCCAGCCGGTTGGCATCGGCATTTAATGCGGCATAGCTCAGGGTCTGTCCTTCATACACCAACGCGGTGGCGTCAGGCGTTTTCTCTACCTGTTGTTCAATCAACTGATGAATGCATAACTGCTCAGGATACGGTGTTTCAGTCGCGTTCCAAGTTGCCAACAACAACTCATGCTCATTCTCAGGCAGAATTTCCAACATCCGTACCGGCATTTCCGGAACCAGCTCAAGTGCTTCCGCCAGACTTTCCAGCGCCTGTTGCATATAACCACACACCCGCTCCGAATCGAATAGCTGGACAATTTGGGCCGTCAGCCCCAGCGCATCACCGAAATCCTCCACCGACAGAGCAAATGGGTAGTTGGTCCGCTCCTGCGCGCCAAGAAATTCAACCCCAGTCATGATTTCATTCGAAGCCGCCGATAACGTACTGTGCCGGTAGTTCAACAAGGCGCTAAAGAGCGGAGCTTCACTTTGTACCCCACTGCAACGTTGAGCCAGCGCCAGTGAGGCGTGTTCATGTTCCAGTAATTCGGCTAACCGGGCATGTGCCGCTCGTACACTGTCCTGCACCGGGGTATCATCTATATCCAGTCGCAGCGGCAAGGTGTTGATAAACAGCCCCATGCCGCGATCAGCCCCTTCCCCAGCCTGCATACGACCAAACAATACGGTGCCGAATACCACTTTTTCCTGTCCGCTGGTACGCGACAATACCTGCGCCCAGGCCAGATGACACAGCGCCGCCAGACTGACGCCCAGACGCCGGGCCTGACTCCGCAGACGGCTATTCAGCACAGCCGGCAACATCCGATGCGATGGGGTCACCTGCGAACCCTCCCGATATACCTCCTTCAACCCAAACGGCAGCGTCGGTTCATCCACCTCCGCCAACATATTGGTAAAGAAACGGGTATGTTCTGCCTGACTCACCCCCAACCGGGCCTGCGCCACCAGATTGCGGAAAGGCGCTGGCGCCGGCAGGCTATTTTCCTGTCCGGCAAGGTACGCCAGAACCTCACGGTTCATCACCTCCATGGTGGTATGGTCGCCAATCAAATGATGCTGCAATTGCAGTACAATCCAGCGACCATCGGTTTCCTGAGCAATAACAAAATGTAACAGGGGCGCCTGCCCCAGATCGAGACGATGCTGACGGGGATTAAAACGTTGAACTAGTTGTTCATAAACCGGTCCATCAGCGGGATCTAACATCAGTTCGATAACGGATAACAGAGCCTGACGCCTGACCACCTGCACCGGCGCAGATAATCCTTGCCAGACAAAAGCCGTACGCAAAATATCGTGGCGATCAACCACCTGCTGCACCGCCGTCAGATAACGATCCAGCAACGATCGATCAGCAAAGGCCATCTGGCTGACCAATAGATACGGGTCGCCTTCGTTAGCCAATAAGTGGTGGAACAGAATACCGTCCTGCAACGGCGACAGGGCATAGATATCCTGAATATTCGCTATCCCGCCCAGCACGTGTTCAACAATATGGTCAATTTCAGGCTGAGTCAGATCAATCAACGGCAACATCTCAGGTGTCAGTGTCATCGTCGCCGGGGTGATGACATTAGCCGGCGCCACCACCGCCTGTGACTGCCCTGCTGTTTGAGCAAATGCGGACAGCACCGGGGATTGGAACAGGTCGCGCACCACCAGCGTTAATCTCTCATGACGCAAACGTTCAACCATCCGTACCGCCAGCAATGAATGCCCGCCCAACGCAAAGAAACTGTCGTGCCGACTGACCTGTTCAATGCCTAACAACTCGCCCCAGATAGCAGCTAGTGTGATTTCCGTCTCCCCCTGCGGCGCTTCATAAATCTGACGGACAAAAGCGTCTTCACCCGGCGCCGGCAGCGCCCGGCGATCCAGTTTGCCGTTTGGCGTCAACGGGAAGGTATCCAGACGCACAAACGCCGCCGGCACCATATAATCCGGCAGAAGCGCACTCAGGTGAGTACGCAACCGGTTAACTAACGCTTCATCCGTGGCTGCCGCCACATAAGCCACCAACCGTTTATCCTGCCCTTCTCCTAAGGCCAGGACCAGCGCTTCAGTCACTGCGGGGTATTCCATCAACCGGGCTTCAATTTCCCCCGGCTCAATCCGGAAACCGCGGATTTTCACCTGCTGGTCATTACGGCCCAGGAATACCAGATGACCATCCGGCAAGTAACGGGCTAAGTCCCCGGTGCGGTACAGGCGGGCATCCGGTTCACCACTAAATGGATCTGGCAGAAAACGTTCCGCCGTCAAATCAGGGCGATTGAGATAACCTCGCGCTACCCCCATGCCGCCGATATACAGCTCACCCACCGCCCCTAACGGCACTGGCTGGCCGTCAGTACTTAACAGATAAACCCGTGTGTTAGCCGTTGGACGTCCGATCGCAATGACGCCATCCGTGTAGTCTGACGGGCAACACCAGGTCGCGGCACACACCGTGATTTCTGTCGGACCATACGCATTGAATACCGTTGCCCGCTGACTCAGTGCCCGAAGCAGCGCTGCGCTGGGGACCTCACCACCGAGTATCAACGTCGGCTTTATCGTCATCACCGGTAAATCGATCCCCTCCCGGAGCAGGGCAGGCGTCAGACAGGCATGCGTTATCGCCTGCTCTTCCAGATAACGCCAGAGATAGCTCGGATCCTGACGAACTGTGTCGGCCGGAATAGCCAGAGTGGCGCCACTGCACAGCGCCATCATGATCTCCCAAACACCCGCATCAAAACCAAATGAAGCGAACTGCAACATCCGGCTATCAGAATGAATATCAAACTGAGCGATTTTTTCCTGAATAAGGTTAACCAGACCACGGTGTTCAACCATCACCCCTTTCGGCGTGCCAGTCGAGCCGGAGGTGTAAATCACATACGCCAGATGTCGTGGGGTTAATGCCGGCAACTGCGGATCGCTATCCGACTGGTTAGTCAATACATTCGGATCCAGTACCGTCAGCCCGGCCAGCGCCTTTTTGCCTAACGCGGCACATCCGACGTTATCCGCCAGCAAAATAGCCGGAGCAGCATCGGCCAAAATATAGATCAGGCGTTCACCCGGATAGGCCGGATCCAGCGGCACATAGGCACCACCCGCTTTCAAGACTGCCAGCAACCCCACTATCCGCGCAAGTGAACTCGCTACACAAATGGCCACCCGCTGATCCGGTTTAACGCCCAGTGCAATGAGTTGATACGCCAGTCGATTAGCGCAGGCATTCAGTTCTGTATAACTGAGGGCTTGACCCAGATGCACCAGCGCCGTCGTATCTGGGTTTTTCTCTGCCTGTTGCTCAAACAGTTGATGAATGCATAACTGCTCAAAATACAGTGTTTCAGTCGCGTTCCAGGTTTCCAGCAATAACCTGCGCTCCGCCACTGTCAGGATATCAATTTTCCCAACCGGCTGTTGCGGGTTAACCGCCATCTCCCGCAGTACGGTATGGAGATATGCCATATGCCGCTCAATCGTGGCTTGATCAAATAGGGCGGTTGCATAATTCAGATAACCAATAATCCGGCCCTCTACCTCAGACAAATTCAGCTCAAGATCGAACTTAACCACATCAAAAGCTTGTTCGACAGGTGAAACAGCCAGCCCCGGCAGCCGCCATTCCGTGCTCTCATTGTTCTGCCAGGCAAACATCACCTGAAACAGCGGGGTATGCGCCAATTGACGCGGCGGTTGCACGATTTCCACCACCTGTTCAAACGGCAGATCCTGATGCTCTTGCGCCGCCAGCGCGGTTTGCCGCACACGCGCAAGCAATTCAGTCACACTCGGCGCACCGGATAAGTCCATACGTAACGCTAGCGTGTTGACAAAAAAGCCGATCAGGGATTCCACTTCCTGACGGCCACGACCTGCACTCGGCGTACCAATAACCAGATCTTCCTGACCTGACAAACGCGATAAAACCGTCGCCCAAGCCGCCAATAGCGTCATAAATAACGTGACGCCCTGCTGCTCACTTAAACGTTTAAGGGACTGGGTTAATTCCACATCCAGACTGACGGGCCAGATATTCCCGGCAAATAACTGCTGAGGCGGACGTGGCCGGTCAGTAGGCAAATCCAGTAATACCGGTGCGTCAACCAGCCTCATACGCCAATAGTCGGATTGAGACTGTACACGCTCCGCCGACAACCATTGACGTTGCCAGGCGGCGTAATCAGGATATTGAATCACCAACGGAAGCAATGGATCCGGCTGCTGGTTCAAGCAAGCGGCATAAAGCGCCTCCAGTTCTGATTTCAGTATCCCTAAAGACCAGCCATCGGAAACAATATGATGCTGAGTCAGTAAGAAAACGTGATCATCATCCGCCAGTTGGATCAGACTGGAACGAATTAAGGGGCCACGGGCAAGATCAAACGGGGCCTCAACTTCCTGAGCAGAGAGAAACGCAAGCTGGACATCCACATCAGGCGCGTCACGCAGATCATATTTTTTCATCGGCAGGCCCGATTCCGCCGGTAACAATTCCACCTGCGGCTGACCATCGACAGCAACAAAAACCGAGCGCAACGCTTCATGGCGGGCAAACAGCGTATTCAGTGCCTGCTGCCAGGCCACAATATCCAGCTGACCATGTAAACGCAGGGACAACGGAATATGATAGGTATCACTCACCCCGTCAAACTGAGCCAGGAACCACAGACGCTGTTGAGCGAATGACAACGGCAATTGGCCCTCGCGGGATAGCGGAACGATAGCGGGCAATATCCTGCCCGACTGATCAAACCGGGCACTTATTGCCTCAGCAAGAGTGGTCAAAGAAGGAAATTTGAACAGCGTGGACAGCGGTAATTCAATCCCCAAAGCCGCTATCCGGTTTATCATCCGCACCGCCAACAACGAATAGCCGCCCAAAGCGAAAAAGTTGTCATAGCGGCTAATCCGCTCAACGCCCAGTAATTCACGCCAGATAGCGGCCAGAGTGGTTTCGGTTTCCCCTTGCGGCGCGTCATAAACCTGACGCGCAAACGCTTCCTCCCCCGGCGCCGGTAACGCCTGGCGATCCAGTTTGCCGTTCGGGGTCAATGGGAAAGCATCCAGACGCACAAACGCCGCCGGCACCATATAATCCGGTAAAATGGCGCTCAGGTGAGTACGCAGACAATTAACCAACTCTTCATCTGCTTCTGCTACCACATAAGCCACCAGACGTTTATCCTGACCGTCACCCAACGCCAGCACAACCGCCTCACGCACCGCAGAGTGTTCTGTCAACCGGGCTTCGATTTCTCCCGGTTCAATCCGGAATCCACGGATTTTAACCTGCTGGTCATTACGGCCAACAAACACCAGATTGCCATCCGGCAAATAACGGGCCAAATCCCCGGTGCGATACATCCGGGCATCAACGTCATCACTAAACGGATCCGTCAGGAAACGCTCGGCAGTCAGGTCAGGGCGATTGAGATAGCCCCGCGTTACACCGGCGCCACCAATATGCAACTCCCCCACCGCCCCCAATGGCACTGGCTGCCCGTGGTCATCCAGCAGATAAATCCGGGTATTCGCCGTCGGACGCCCAATAGGCGCCAACGCATCGGTATAGTTTGACGGACAACGCCAGTGAGTGGCGCACACGGTAATTTCTGTCGGGCCATAGGCATTGAACAGCGTGGCCTCACGGCTCAATGTCTGGAGCAGCGCCGGGCTGGGCGCTTCACCGCCCAGTATCACGGTCGGCTTTATCGTCAGCGCCGGTAAATCCGCCCCATCCCGCAGCAGGGCCGGAGTCAAACAAGCGTGCGTCACTGCCTGTTCCTCCAGATAATGCCAGAGACGGTGCGGATCCTGACGAACCGGGTCGGCTGGAATAGCCAGACTGGCTCCTCCGGTCAGTGCCATCATGGTTTCCCAGACACTGGCATCGAAGCCAAATGAAGCGAACTGCAACATCCGGTTACCAGAATGAATCCCAAACTGGACAATTTTATCCCGAATAAGATTGACCAACCCACGATGTTCAACCATCACCCCTTTGGGCGCGCCGGTAGAGCCGGAGGTGTAAATCACATAGGCCAGATGACGGGAAGTCAGCGCCGATACCTGCGGGTTGTTGTCCGGTTGATCGGGCAAGGTATTCGGATCAAGCAGAGTCAGCCCGGCCAGCGCTTCCTCGCCCAACGCGACCCTTCCGGTCTCATCAGCCAATATGATTGAGGGAGCCGCATCATTCAGGATATGCGCCAGACGTTCCCCCGGATACGCCGGGTCCAGCGGCACATAGGCGCCACCGGCTTTCAGCACCGCCAATAACCCTACTACCCGCGCCGGTGAGCTTGCCATGCAGACGGCCACCCGCTGATCCGGCGCGATTCCCAGTGCAATCAGTTGATGGGCCAGCCGGTTAGCATCGGCATTCAATTCGGCATAGCTCAGGGTCTGTCCTTCATACACCAACGCGGTGGCGTCAGGCGTTTTCTCTACCTGTTGTTCAATCAACTGATGAATGCATAACTGCTCAGGATACGGTGTTTCAGTCGCGTTCCAGGTTTCCAGCAATAACGCGCGTTCCGTTTCAGGCAAAATATTCAGTGCCCGTACCGGCGTTTCCGGCGCCCGCTCCAGCGCTTCTGCCAGACTTGCCAGCGCCTGTTGCATATAACCGCATACCCGATCCGGCTCAAACGGCTGTACTACCTGCGCAGTCAGCCCCAGAGTAGAACCTCCGTCCTCTACCGACAGCACAAACGGATAGTTGGTCCGCTCCTGTTCACCCAGAAATTCGATAC
>NZ_JBEJZY010000047.1:0-36282 GCF_040256935.1 Photorhabdus viridis | reverse complement strand
AGCCAGAGCGCTCATCACATGAAAGAAGAACCGGCCCATAGCGGTACTTGTATCGATACTATCAGTGAGGCATATAAGCCGGTCACCCGGCTTTCAATTTACTTCGGCACTGGCGGCCACTCAACATCAGGCGCTTGATTCACATCTACACGAGTGAGTAACACACGATACTTTTTCCACTCCAGCAATGCGGCTTTCTCTGAATCTGTCGCGACTTCTAAGTCAACAGAGTCTTGTAGCAATGAGATTGTTTCATTTGCTTGTTGTAATAGTGCTGCTTGCTGTTGTTTTGCTTCATTGATTTGATGAGACTTGAGTAAGTCTTGATCAACTATCCAGTCTTTACCGTTCCACTTATCGAAATCTGTGGGTGGTTTCTTGAATGTCAGTGTGTTTGGTAACTCACCGATTTCCGTAATTTCAATAGCCGCACGAGTCAGCGTGTCGTAAGCCACTTTTCCGCGATAGTCGGGGAGGATTTCCCAACGGCTTTTATCAACACTTCTGCATACGGCCACATCATGAGATTTCGGCAGTTCTGGCGCATCAGGATAAGCACCGGCTGATAAACTGACACCGAGCATCACATACTCGATATCTGACGCGATGAATTCTCTCGTTATCTGATTCGAGTGATAAACCTTTATCCAGCCTGCTTGAATTGCTAAACCATCTTTACCCAATACGGCTGTTTCATGTTCTAAAGAGTATTTCTGTTCTGTCATTATGCTGCTCTCACTATGTAGTTAAATGCAACGTTGCGGGGGCGGGTTTCGTTTGCACCCGAGGAATATGTTGATACTTTTGTTGAGGACACATCGTTTTCAACAACGACCCACGTTTTTGATGTAGAATCAACGTTAACTGGCATTCTGCCTGTTGGCATTATGTGACTATGTGATTCATTCGCGCCAGCTTGCCACGTGCCACATACTCGCCCCGGATCGACACCACGGCTATCATCCCATCCTCGGATAAACTCGCCTCTTAAATCGGGCACTCTACCGGCAGGATAAGCTTCTGCTAACTTCGGATATAAAGACTTATCGAATGTCTGACCGTTGCATGTGAGATAGCCAGCAGGCGTGTATCTATGCGGGTACGGAAGCGGGACGCCGGCAGGGGCCAAGCGATCAAGATAATCATGTAAATATCCCGGCACACCGCCGCCGACAGACCATGTATTTCCGTAAATATTTCCATCCCCAGTTATTGCTGACGCCGCATTACCGAAGCTTAGTGCTCCATCACGCCGGATGATAAACAGCCCGCCGCCATCATAACCGTTCGTCAGAATAAGATTGCCGCCCTTATCTTTATAAATTGCTGCACGAATTTGTCCGTCGTTATCAGTAATGTAATATCCCAGTCGCTTATCGCCTTTTAATGCAATTTGCCCGTAAATATCTCCGCCAGTTTTTGGAAACGCATTATTCGCCTTATTCACCGTCTCCACCAAACCGAGGTTTTTTATAAACGCGTTTTTATCAGGAATATCTGCACCGTTCTGGTTTTTAGCTAGTTTATTATTAGCATTGTCATTAACTTCACTAACCAGCTTTTGTGATGCGGCTAATACACTGCTATTGCCAAGTTTGTCTGTCAGTTCAATACCTCTTTCAGCTGCAATACTTTTAATTGCAACGGCAAGTTGATTTAATTTGTTTTTGTCGGGCTTAATGCCCGCTTCCTGCAAAACCGCCAACAATTCAGCTTGCACAATGTTAAACCATTCTTGGCCGGGGTAGCTGACAGCAAGACCCGCGCCGCCCTCAGTAAACCAGAGCGGTGTCGGATTGCTTGCCGGGGTAATGGGCGGCATCACGCTAACGCCAGAGGGGTTATCAAGTCCAAACATCGTTAATCCTCATGATAAATAAATACAAATTCAGTTTCAGCGGGGGCATAGCGTTCTAATAAACACTCAAGGTCTGCCGCGTCAGCAACACGCAAGCGCTGCTGACAATTATCAAGCACTGTTGAAAAACGAGCAGTCCTTTCAAAGACATGAATAAAGACACGAAACCAATTCTTTTCTGGATAAATGGGATAGTTGCATCCACGTAGGCAATGGTGAGGGTAATGCTCCTCAATTTTGATGCGATAGCCCCGTTCTGCGGCCAGATGCACATAAAATTGATTACAAAGACTGCCTGACATCACTAATTTTGCTTTTACTGCCTGCCGGCGGCTGTCAATCGTTGACTCATCGTCAATACTGCAATCGGGAAGCCCGGCAAAGTCTTCCCAATCTTCAAGCAGCATAAAAGCCCGGTCGGCATAAATTTCATTTAAAATGGCATCATTAATCACATCGATGCGGGCAAATTCTTCGCCGGTAGCCAGCATTAATTGACCCAAATTGCTATCAGGATCTTTTAGCCAGGTTTTACCGTTGGGCAGCAAATCAAGCCCGGATTTTTGATAGTCTTTTGCGGTCATTGCCATTCGACATCTCCGAGTACAAAAATTTCATGTCCGGCTGCATACACGTCCGCAACAGGTGAAATCACAGTGTTATCAATTTCACCCGGCGCGTTAGAAATGGTTGCCCGCATTTCTGATAGCAAAGCCAGTCCACCCGGCGGCAGATTTTCCAGATAACCTTTCAAATTGGTTTTTACCGCCTGTCTGACGACTTCTGTGTTCGGCGATAAGCGAATACGAAAATTAATGATCTTGGCAGCAGGGCTTTCAACAATCAGTTCTGCACCGGTAGTCTTCCCCTCTGCCTGATTAGTCACCGGGTTAATATGCCCGGTCAGGTATTCTTTCACACGCACCAGATCGCCTGGTCGTGGAAATATATTGGTTTCTTCGTCCATCACGAACAAAACACCGACCGACCCATAGCCACGGTAGCGCGGGATACACCACGCACGAGTGACCCCGGCACATTCCTTCGCCCAGCGTTCATAGTCATATTTATTGCCCCCGGAGGGGGGATATTGCACTCTGAACAACAAACGAGAACGCAGTGAATCAATCGATTCCAGTTCTGCACCACCGCCAATGTAATGAGTCATGGCTTGGGTTTTCACACCGACAACCGGCGAAACCAATTCAAATTCAACCCCAGCTGCTGTATTTCCCTGCCTGCCAGGGTTAATCGCTATAATTGAAACCCGATTTTCACCCGGTTCCGCATAAACATCATCAATAGACTCAAAGACAATACCGTCAGGGCGTTGAAAGCGCGTACCTTTGGGTACCACAGTTTCATTTAACACAGTTACTGTAATACTCCCTGTCGCCTGCGTAGCGGGTTTACGCCATACCCCCCAGAATTCGCAATGCTCAAGGAGTTTGTCATCATCCGCAAGATGCGGAACAACTTGTCGGCTGGTCCACGCGAGATGATCATGCAATCCGGCGGCATTGCCTGCATGAGCAAAAGCAATTGCCCCCGTGGTACTGAATGCAGAACGGGCAAATGTGCCCGGTAAACGACTTTCAATATCTGACTGAGTACGAGCCAGTAATGTACTAAGAGGCGGGGCTTTATACGGCATTTAAATCACACTTAAATGGGCTTTAAACGACAATGGCAACACACTGCCGTCGAATAGAGTAATATTAATTGTCAACAGTAAAACCCCACGTTCGGGTGCTGCTGCTGCAACAGTGATTTGCTTTGCATGGTTATCTTCAATCAGCCATGTCAGGGCTTCATCAGCATAGGCTTTGGCACGATGCAAAACCGATGACAGTTGTTTTTCCCGCGATAATAGCCACAGTCTGCTGCCGATTGGCCGCTTATTAAATGAGTCACCCCACCAACCGCGTTTGTCAGTACCGGCCCCCGAAGGGAGTGCATCAGAATCCAGTGCCCGGCGGTCAGTGAACAAGGAAATAATGACGGCGGTAGCTAATGAATTATCAAGAGTGATATCGGCATGATCGATAGCGATGTCCGCGTTGTTGGTTTGCCATTGAAGCGCGATATCATTCATGTGGTTTGCTCGTGCTGTATCCGTCGTGTTCAGTATGAATATGGTCTTTACCGCTGGTTGAACCTGACATATGATTGTCCGCTGTACTGACCCCCACAATATCAACATTGCCGGTAAAGCGGGTTTGGGGTGTGTCAAACACGATCTCATCCGCCACGACTTCCAGACGCTTGCACTGGATGCGAACAACCCCATTTTCAGTCAGTAAAACATGATGCCCTTCCAGGTGATAAAGCGCACTGTCACCCGCCTTTAACTTACCCAACCGACTGTTTTTATTGTCGACGGCAATCGCAACCAGGTGCTGGCGAACGCCACTAACCGACAATACAATGGCTTCACTGCCGACGGGCGGAACGCTACTGTGACCATAGTTTTGGAACCGTTCTACATCGTCAGCAGCTTCATCAGCCAGCAACGAAACTTGCAGGTTTTGCTGTTTCAGTGAGTCATTGACAATATTAACCACGCCCCGCGAAATCAGCAGCCGGACCCGGCGCTGAAGGCTGGCAGTGAGTTTATTAAGCTGATTAATCATTTCCATACCCCATCATTGGTTTTGGGTTCAGGCTGGGCGGGTTCGTTAAAACCGTCACGCGGCATCAGTTCGAGCTTTGTTACCGTGCCCGCATCGTTATCAAGCGTATAATTCACCGAGATAATCAACAGGGCTTTCTCATTCAATCCGGCTGGCTGGGCCTTTAGCACCACAAGTTCGTTAGGCTGCCAAAGCTGGCCGTTTGGTTTGAACCAGCCGGTGACCCCCACCGTTGCGGTTACGCCATGCGCCAGTGCGCGTTTTTGCTCCCACGAACCGCGTGCATTGCCTTTCGCCTTAGTCAGGTTATCGTCAGCAAGAATAATAGTGGGGCGATAGCGGGTAATTTCAGCATCATGCACATCAATATTAATCGCGGTAGATTGTGCCGGGGTTTGGGTTTCACCCCATAAGCCGCCAGCGGCATTACTGCCTTTGACGCGATACAGACTGAACCGGTCAATCCACGATAGATAAGTGTCAATCGTTTGAATTTTCACGCCCTGATTGTCTGCCGGCCCTAGCACCAAAACACCGGCTTTTTCCGTGCCGGCAGTGGTAAAAACCAGTTCACCCAGGGCATTACTGGTTACCAGCACACCACGGTGCCGGGCCGCGCGGGACAGGTTATCAAACACAGTTTCGCCGGGTTCAATCTGCCATTGTTTGAACACGGTTGCCGCCGATGCTGTTTTGACTTCCCAGCAAACAGTCACACCAAACGGCTTACACAAGTCTTTGGCGATAGTTTCCAGCGTGACATTACGCCACTGACCCTTGCCATGTATTGCGGCACAATCGACTAAATCACCGGTTTTATCCCGGCCTGACACTGTGATAGTCCGCTCATCATCAATACGGGTTTCCACCGTATCCACATAACCGGTAATTACCCGCTGACCATTTATTTCGAGCTGACAAGATTGTCCCGGCATGAGTACCAGCGGTGAGTCACTGCCTTTAACGGTGACACCTAGCGAAAATTGCCCGGCCATATCTTCAATACTGCGGGTCACATCCAGCGTTTTCCAGCCGGAATAAATTTTATTGCCCAAAATTAATTCTATCGTGTTAGCCATTGATGACCTCGATTTCTACACCACCGGTGACGAACGCCGGGTGTCGGATACCGTTCCGTCGGATAAAACGAGCAAGTTGATGCACCTCACCCGTTTCACGATAAAGCGTGACCAGCGCCGGCTCTGTTCCTGCCAGCGCAATATGTCTGGCTGTCGGTAACGCCCCCGCCGTGGCCTGCATTTGTTGCACAAAAGTAATGCGAAAATCTCGCAGCTGATTTGAGGTCTCGAACCAGCCCAAATCACCGGTTGCTATCAGTAATTGCATCAGCTCATCATCAAGCTGTACGCTGGCTTTACGGGTATCATCCAGCGTTTCAATCAGCGGAATAGAGGTTACCGGGATTTCAGCCCCAGATTCGGATAACTGAGCATTAACGGCTGACGGAGAAAAAACGGTGTAAGATGTTCCGGCCAGGGTTAATGAAGGTGCCGGCGGTTTGGTTTTCGCGGCTTCTGTCGCCGCGTTTAACACTAACCCAGCAAGTTGAGCCGCAATAAAAACCGTGGTGGTGGTATTAACAACATGCTGTAAATGCGCCGCTGCCGGCACATTCGATTTTGATTGCACCTGAATACTGCTGCCGGTTTTACGTAATGCCCGGCTGGCAATGGCGGGTGGGGCAACTTCCGCCATGCCACTGACCAAATTAGCGATATCATCAAAGAGCTGATGTGGGGTATTAATCAGATTCTTTAAGGCACCTTTCAGCGCCAGCGCGGAACCCAATAATTGATTCATACCGGCGGTGGCCGGTAAGCTACGAATACCATTAACAAGAGTGTTAACCGTCGCTTCAACGGTATTCAGCGTGTCAGTGACTTTAGCCATTGCGCCGGTGACTGTGTCCCATGCCGCCGTGACATCGGACAGAACGCGGTTCGTCAGGCGGTCGCTGTTCAGTTCGGGCTTGTGTGCTTCAACCGGGGCGGTCTTATCTGCTGCCGGTACAAAAGTGACAGAGAACATGGCAACCCCACCGGTATAGCAGGATTCGCGCACGGTGTAGGTTTCGATTTGGATCCGCTGCTTGCCCCAGTACGGATGATCGATTTCGCCCGGTTCGGGGGCTTCAAGTGCCGTTATCAGCGCATCACGTTGACTAAAATAGTTATCACCCAACACCACCGCCGTAAATGCATACTCGCGGGTGGTCAAACCCAGGTCTTCGGTTTCGCCGTCATCCCGCAAGGGGTATTCATGGCGAACCACACGACGACCACCGGTTAATGTCGCATCATCAATAATGTAGAACGGGGCACCCCGGAATGCCCCTTTACCCGTCCCGACTTTTGAACGCCAGGAGGTATCATTAAACAGGGTTAACACGCCATCAAAATCGGGTATCATCAGTAACTCTTCCCATAGCTGTAGCCGGTGTTCACTCGCAAATCGATATTTTCCGATTTGACTGATGTGGTTTTCGCTTTGATATCCCCGGTCGTTTCAACCTGAATTGTAATCTTGCCTTCCGGCGGTTTTTGCTGCGGTCGGGGCTGGCGGTATTCCCACGGCTCTGTAGGGTTCGTCGTGTCCGTAATATTCGGTGCGGTATTTTCCCCCCAGTCACCGGTTAAGTAGGGAGAGGGTTTAATCCCTTCTTTGGCTATCTGCTCGTTACGCTCATACCACCAGTTCTTAAGGCTGATGGGGAATATTTGAGAACCGCGTTCTTTACCGTTTTCGTCGTAGGCATGGGGATATTCTTCACGCATCTGTTTGAAATACTTATTAAGATTTTTATCTCGCTCTTCGGGTGACAACAGGGGCAGCGCAACGGTTGATGCAATTGCCGCTCCGCGGATCCTGCCTTTTTTAAACTTAAAATTGTCGTCAGGCCCTGTTGCATGATTATTGTTGTTCTGGTCTTGCCAGTTCGTCACATAAACGGGCACCACATCAGTACCACTTAATGGCCCTGAAGGGGTATCACCACCCGCCGAACCCGCCGGGCCGCCCTTAATATATTTAGCAAAATTGTATACCCCTTTACCGGCGCGATACACATAACGCGCCGCCACAGCCGCCCCGATCGCATACGCGGCTTTTTCAACGGCAGCGGCGTATTTATCCAATTCTTCTGGGGTAAGCGAATGTATAGCGTCAGCCAAATCCTGAACAGGTTTAGCCAGCTTTAACTGAGCAAACCGCTCGCCGGTGTTCGCTAGTGACGTTAATGCCCCATTAAACGTCTGGACATTCTGTGTGGCCTTTTTCTCCAGCAGGCCATTTTCAATATTATCCGGGTGAGCAATTTTTTTTACCAAATCACGTTTTTTAGGGTCACCGAGTATCATGATAAATTTCAGGGTGTCGCCATCAAAAACATCTTTTAAATTGTCTTCCTTATTTTTGGCCGCAGTGCCGATTTCAAACATTAAATCCGCAGGTTGTTTTAGTTGCTTACTTTTATCAGTGGATTTTATTCTCCCCTTTTGCCACAGTGTCTTTAATTTATCTTTGTCAGTAATAACCCCAAAAAAATCTTGTAAGGCACTGTCCGCTTGTGACGGGTCATTAAATTCAGCACTGGCTATTCGCATCATCGCCAACAATTGCCCTTGAGCTGTTGGCGACTGCCATTTTGTATTTTTCGCTTGTGCAGCAATTGCTACAAGCTGCTCTTTAATATTTCCAGTTCCCTCCTTCGAAGTGGATACTACTGTATCTAGCCAGCGGCGCATTGTTTCTGGAGCTTTATAACTTTTACCCGTTGTCCAAAGCTTACCCAAAACATCACCAGCTTCACTAGCATCCATCTTAATCCCGTTGATACTGAGCGCAATATTGTCCAGTTGCGCTAAGGTCGCCGCAAAATCATTTGTTTTTCCCAAAAAGGCTTCTGCACCGGTCATGAGATCGGATGTACTGAGTTTACGATTTGCAGCGACCTGACTGATAGCGGCATCCAGTTTCATCACTTGATCGGCAGTCATGTTGTAGCGCGTGCCGATTTCTGTGATTTCTTGTTGATGCTCCGCAACCCGTTTGCCCGCCATTGCCAGCCCGCCGCCAGTGACAAATCCCACCAGGCGGTTATCAAATTTATCCAGAATGCCGTTCGCCCCAGTGACCGCACTGGAAAACAGCCGCATTGAGCGACTGCCTTCCGTGCCGAACCGGCGGATACTGGCCCCAAACTGCCGGGCTTTTTGCGTGACATTGCCGACCAGATTAACAATAAATTCGGCGCGATTTTTCGTGGTCATTTAGCGTTTCTCCAACCAGTGTGAATACAGCCACAGTTTCGGCAAGGGTAAGGCCAGCGCCCAGGCTGGCCCACTTTTAAGCCGGATACCGACAGATAAGGCAGTGCGTTCAACGGCCCGAACGCACTGCAAACTATCGCCCCTCGTCTGCGACTTGCCTCATCGTTTCCAGCGCAACATGACGCTGTAAACCGGCCTGGCTGGCGATTGACTCCAAATCATCCTGATGCAGGGTTTTTAACAGTGCCATCGGTATCGGGCCGTTGATATTGCCAATCCGCGCGATAGTGCGGCGTAACAGCTCATAGCCCATTAGCGCCGGACTGGAGAGTAGCATCGGGCCTTTTTCCGTCATCACCACCCGCTCACTGGCGGTTTCGGCATCAATCAAATCGCCGGCGGTCAACTGGCGTAGCTCGACATCAAATTGTTTTTCGGCCTCGTCATCATGGCCGTATTGCAGGCCGTGCTTTAACTGAAACATGGTTAAATTTCCTTACATTCAATGCCGATAAATTCCGCGGATATCTCACCTTTGCTGGTGAGCGACACATTACCATCACACCAGGCGTTAGCCAGCATGAACCGTTCGCCGGTATCACATTCAAATTCGATAGTCGCATCCACCATATTTTTAATCACAAACAGACTGACGCCGGGGCCTTGCGGAATCACACAGCTCAGCCGGGCTTCTTTCGGTGTTTGCTGCCAGCCGTAAACCCGGGCACCGATAACCGGGTCGCGGGTTACGCCGCCCGGCGTCAGTTGCGCGCCGTCCTTTGTTGGAATCTCTTTGCCATTGAGCCGGATATACGCAATACCGGTGTACTGATAGGGGCTTGCCATCATTTTTCCTTATTACAAAATAAACTGGATAGCGTGCGCATAAATGCGGAACTGATTAACCAGGTTCGGATTGCTGCGTACGTTAATGCGATTGCGATCACTGCTGTCGCGTTCCACAATCAGCGTCGCTTTGAAAGCGTCGAAATCTTCCACCAGTCCGGCAAATTCATGTTCGGTAAATAAGGCTAACAACTCCGTTCTGATGACGGACGGCGTGACTATCGCCTGTCCGGCGCTGAACGGCGTACCGTCATTAGCCAGCTTATGCCGCGGGTATTTTTGTGTGATACGTACCCGTGTCGAGTAACGCAAATACGAGAGAGTCGCGATAGTCTCGACATCCAGATAACTGGGGTCGGGGTCGCCGAAGCTGTTTTCACGATACATGGTTATCATGCGCTCAATCTGCACGACATTACCGGTTGCCACATTGCAGGTTGACAGCCCGTCATAGAGCAGCAGGTTACGTTCATTCAACGCCCAGCGGTCGCTGGCAGCAGGCGGCATAATGCCAGGCAATTGCAATGTCTGTAGGGGACGGGCCGGGTCAATACTCAGTGAGCCCACCGCCACACCCGCCAGGGTGGCCGCCCAGACATACGTTGGCTGTGGCGCAATCCCGGTTGCCAGCGTGGAAAACAGATAATCATTGCGTAACGTCCCGAACGTTGAGGTTTGCGCCAGTGTGCCGCGGTAGGCCATCCAGCAAATGCCATCAATCATCCGCAGCGGTCCCCAGCGGGTTTTCAGTTCGTCACGCAGTAAATCGAGATTCGGCGTATCCGTGAAGGGGTTAACAAGATAGTTCCACCAGGTATCACCGAATGCGGTAATGGCGGTCGCTAAATCGGGGTTGCCCGTGGCCCCACCCATCGGGGTGATCGCTAAATTGATGCCCGCCGGGAGCATTTCCCCGTCGTAGTAGTTGACCCGGACATCAATATCATTGCCGGTTTCACCACCCCATTTAGCTTTCAATATCACGGTGTCAGCCAGGGCTTCTGCACTTGCTGTTACTGGCAGTTTTTCATGTGCACTAATCGCCTCGCGGATTTTGCCGGCCATCGTGACCGCATCATCACCGGCTTTGACAGTGACACGCACGGGAACGCCGGCTATCATCAGCGCAATTTGCCCGGTTTGAGCTACCTTACCGATAAGCTGAATTTTCCCCTCAGCCCTGACGCCATCGTCAGTATCGTCAAGGGCGAGCGCCCACAGTTCAGCAAACGCGTTGCCTTTAATAAATGACGCAGCCATTTCAGCCAGCATAGAGCCACGCCCGAACGCGATTTCAGCGGCGCTGGCCGAAGTGACCCGAAAAGGTTGCCCGGCGGGTACCCGCCCGGTTTTCAGGCGCAATCCCAAGAGTAGCGTCTTATGCAACCTCTGCGGCGTGCCGGTGACGGCAGCACTGTTATCAAATTCGATATAGCACAGTGGCACCCGAATATTGGACGGGATTTCATTAAATGAGAGAGCCATTTATTGCGCTCCTTTTTTCGTTGATACAGCAGGGATTTCAATCACGTCACCGTCTTTCAGCCGGCGCAGCCAGAAGCTGTTACGGGGTTTTTTTTCCCCTTTTTCCGCTAAGGGTTGATAGGTTTCAGGGTCACGAACAACCCACCCCGGTGTGGGTTTAATATGCAATTCAGTCATGGTGTTAATTTATCCTGAATAGGTAAAGGGATCAGGGCTTCCTGTTCAGGCGTCCCCGCTGGCTGCCCCCATTGCTGATAATGGGTTGCATAATCGTCTAAATCGTCAATCACCGTCGGGTCCGGCAACGGTTGCGGCGCATCAAAATACAGCCCATACACCGCTACGCCTGCCTGACTTTGCGTATCACTCCACAGGTTGCCAACCTGGGTCAGGGTGAAGTTACCCGCCGGGGCAATCCGGCGATTGTTCAGCCAGGCAGTCAGTCGCTCAACAATCTGATAAATGCCCGGCACCTGGGTTTGCCGGCCATTTAACACGCTGGCGCTGACAAAAATGCCCCAGGTGCTGATCGCGGTATGACGTATCTCGCCCTGGCGACTGCCCAGCCAGGCAACATAAACCGCCGGGGCGGTATTGATAATCAGTTTGACAGCGCTGTCGCTCCACTGCCCTGGGTGGGTATCCACTTTGCGCAGTGTTTTACCAAATAGCTGTTGGATGCCCGTCAGTAACGCGTCTGAAATATCGCTGGTGATAGCCGTTGTCATCAGATAAAACCCCGTGATTTCTCGCGCTGCCAGACGCTACCCGCGCTGGTGATTTGCGCAATATCACCGCCCGCCGGGCGTTCAGCCGCTTTACTGAGTCCGAGACTGACATCCCCGGCGGCGACTTTTTCCAGCAGACGGATCGCATCTTCACTGTCTTTGGTGGCTTTTTCCGTTGCTGCACCGTCTTCGAGCGAAAACCGCGCCAGCACACAGGCCACCCTGACCAGCACGGCCGGCACCGTTTTCAGTGGTAAGGTCGCGCGACTGTCGATATAGCCGTCAATCGTCGCGCAAGCATCATCCAATGCCGTTTGTATCAGTCGCTGACGCACAAGAGTCAGTTCGTCATCGGTCAATGCGGCCCAGTTATCAATCTTGACATCCGTCAGGGTGTTCAGACCGTCATGACTGTAACGCGCGTACATATCAGCCAGCGTGGCATAACTCATTTATTCGCCTTATCTTTCTTTGTGTTAGCTAACGTAGTTGTATCATCTTGATGAGCCAGCCGCCCCGGTTCGTTATTATCGGTATCTGTCGTAATAACCGTGACAGACAGACGCGGATCAGCTTCCAGTGCCTGGCGCTGCTCGACATTAACGGCTGACAACGTGTTTTCACCCGGGTCAAACACAAACCCGGCCCGGCGATAGCCATCATGGGCGGTATTAACCACCACCATTTCAACCTTTTCAGCCATTGAAATTTTCTCTGACATAACATTTCACGTCCTTTAAACGGGATTTAAACGGGGCGTTAACCCCGTTTAACAGGGAGTTAGAGGTAATCCGCCACAATCAATTCCAGACGGCCTTTCATTTCATTGCTGACAGTGCCGCCCTTAGCATCAATCGTCAGCTCACGCTCTAATAGCTGCGTGGCCTCTTTTTCCATGGCAGGCGGAACAACCAAATGGGTGGGACGGATTGCCAGCGGACGCCCCCCATCGGCTTTAAATTGCCGCATGGCAGAAATCACCGACCAGACGTTACCTGCGGTTAATGGCGCTTTAGCGGCGTAAGCCAGTTGCCAGAATGAATAACCCGCCTCACAACGAGTATCGACGCCGTATCTGATGAGCTTACGCATAAAGTTCTGCTCATCATCGACTTTATCCATCGCTACCATTTCCGGTGCTTTACGTTGCTGGAAAATAATGGGTTTAATGGCCCTGGAATTATCAAGCACAAACCACGGCGCCCCTTTGTAACTGTCATCAGTTAAGATATTGCTGACCGATGCGGCATCCCCTTTACCGTCGACATTGGGGTAGACCGGATGGTCAGCATCAAAGAAATTCTGTTGGTCGTAACACAGATTGGCGAAGCCGTTTGACAGTGCACCGAATACCAGCTCATCGGGCTGCACCCCGGCAGCACGCCCCAGTTCAGTAAATAAGGGGGAGTAAATGCCGATGTTATCGTCTTCAATATCATCCCGATCAACGCCCACCGTGCTCTCAAATGGCCGGTTAATGATTTGATAACCGTGTGATTGCATATCTTTGATAATCCGGTCACCAATCCATTCACGCAGGCCCGGAAACTGCCCCAGCCAGCCGTAAGTGTTGGATTTTGTTGTACTGGCCACCACGGTCGCAATTTGCGCGTACTGGCTGGGAGCCTGGTCAAGCCCGTTTTGAAAATCGCCGTTCCAGCCAGTGAATAACGCTTTAATCAGCGCGGGGGTCACAATCGCCATTATTTGGCTCCTTTTTGTTTGCGTTTCAGGAATTCAGCCTCAGATAACCCTTGAAGACGGGCCGCTTCTTTTTCAAAAGCAGAAAGGACAGCCATACGCGACGGTTTTTTTGTGCTCAGTGTTTGCCGGCGGGTGAGTGCCGCAATGCTGGTACGGCCCGCAATGGCGGCATTCAGTTCTGCAATACCATGTTGTCGGGCTATTGCCCGCAAATAAGGCACCTCCGCCGCGACAACCCGCCCTTGCCGGCGGGCGCTGGTGATAATCGACTCCGCACTTTGTGCACCCGACCGGGCACTTAACACCGCGGCGCGGCGGGCCAGAATTTGATACGCGCGGGCAGGAACAAACTGCGTTAAATCCACCCCACTTAATGCAGCCTCTTCTAAGATTTGCTCCGCTTCGGTGATATCGGCGGCGGCATCATCAACGATATCGGTTACGCCGCTGGTGACACTGTCCGGGTCTGTGGTGTTTTCAATCACCGCTTGCGTATCAACAGCGGCCTGGGCTGAGGCTTTCAGTGTTTCAATCGCGGACAGCGCCTGATTCAGTAAATCACTGAGTGCGTCTTCACTGAGTTCGGCGGTATCGTCGGGCAGTTCAATACCCAACTGCTCCAGCAACTGGAGTAGAATGTCATTCATAAAAGTTTCCTCAGATTTGGGGAATAAGTCAGATGCCGCGAGTACGGCCAGGGATTGCATGCCGGTTAAACCGGGGTCGTTGGTGAGTGCGCCCATCCTCAAATAAAGGGGATGGCCCAGCTCGTTATAAGGAAATACGGCGGACAGATAAGCCCATTCGCTGTTATCGATGGCGGTCTGAGCCGCCGGCGTTAACGACAGGCGAACAAACAGCCCCAAACCTTCGCGCCACTGCATATCTGTTGCGGGATTTTTCAGCCACGCCGCCGCAATCGCGTCTTTGCACGCAGCAGCATCTTCCTCTTGTTTTAATGTCACATGGTTGTAATCAAACAGCACAGGCTGACCAATAGACGCGGTAGCCGCAATAAACTGTTCAGCAATCGCCGCATCGAGGAACCACTGCCCACCGACAACATCGTCCGGGCGGCCGTCACGGGCACTAAAATGACCTGCGGGCAGTAGCTGATACCAGCCATCGGCGGCCTGAGTCATCGAAGCATTCAGGATCGCTAAGCGGGGGTTGGGGGTTGGGCTTTTTGTTTTCATGCGGCCATTCTGGACAGGATGAAAACAAAGTGGGTTTGTGGGGGATCACACCTGACGGGGAAAGAAAAGATAAAACGGGGAGGCGCAGTGACACTATACCCCGTTTAAAACCCGTTTAAAAATGCCCGGAGGCGTTTAACTTTTTTTAGGCAAGCGCTAACACACTAACGCGCTTTCAATGCGGCTGCGTGCTGTGTATTGATAATGTCGATCACATCCGCCACGCCTTGGGCCGATAGCCCCATATACGGGCGAGCGGGGACCGCCGCCGGGCCAGGCGGCATATCAGGTAATCCCCCCCACATCTGAATCGGGGCATAGATTTTGTTAGCGCCGATCGTCGCGCTCACCGCGTCGTATTCTGTTGACAACGACATCGCCAGCCCCCCTTGCGAACGCTGTAACATTCTGCCCGTTTTGCCTTTTTTTGCCAGTCTGGCTTTGTACTTTTCGGTTAACGGTTGCCAGGGGTTACCGGTTGTTGGGTCAGCTTCTTTCGCAAACGCGTCTTCGCTTTCACTCGCCAGGACAGCGGCAATCGCACGGGTCACCGGCGTGGTATCCCGCCCCAGCGTTTGTACCCGTTTAAAGGCTGCTTGTATCGCCGCATCATCAAATTGATAGTCAAGTTGCATTCATGCTCACTCATGATAAGATAGGTTAAACAGTGTACGAATAACGGTAATTCGACGTCAGCGCAAGCCATACGTTTATGCGGGTTCGACTCCCGCCATTGTGACAAGCCCCGTTATTCGGGGCTTTGTTGTTATAGCGTGCCTTTCAGTAGCTCATAATTCCCGCCGGCGACGCCTTTTTTCAGTTCCGTTAACGGCACCCGGTACGTATTAATCACCACATCTAAGGTATCCGGTTGTTTGCGTACTGACCACGGCGCATTGACCACCGTTTTCAGGGTGCGGTTATCATCACTGCGAATATACAATACATTCTGATTCTGCTTATCCCACAGTACTGCGGAGGGATTAGCCACTATTTTAGGTAACGCTTGATATTCGGCCATGGTCAGGGCGACGCCTTTTTTCTGATGCTTGATACTGTCAGCGTGTACCAGGTCTTTTTCACTGATAGCCAGCACGCGTGCCGCAGGCTTGCCGGTCCGTTCCTCCACGGCCACGGCAATATCCTCGGTCATAAACCCCAGCGGCTGAATATTGTTGCCAGGGCGCCGCTGTGTCAGCACCTGGCCGACCCATTGCGCGAACGCCTGTTGTCGTACCGGGGCGTTATTCAATGACTGAATAACCTGCTGACGGAGTTCACGGTTTTGCAACCCAATCAGCTTACGCGCAATACTGATATCTGACCCCATAGCCAATTGCCCGGCATTGTTTGACCAGCCCGCGCCGGTGGTCATGCGCTGCTTGCCGTTGCGGTACGTCGTGACTGCTGACTGATAAACTTCACCTGTCCGCTTATCAACCCCCGTCTCAACAAGTTGGGTACTCACCGCGCCGAGACTGGACTCCACGGTTAACCCCATCCGTTTCACCTGGGCGGCAGTCAGTGCGCGAACGCGGCAGCGACACCCCCAGTCGTTAGGTGGATAGAGCGTGTTCCAAATCGGATCATCAAAACGAAACACCCGTCCATTCATGGCTGCATGGCTTTTCCGCGTGTTCTTGTCCATCACAGCCAGATACTGCCAATAAGGGTGGGTCTCGGTGCTCGCCAATTGCTGTTGATATCGCCCGGCCTGATACGCGGTAGCCAGATTAGTGCGATAAATCGTTGCCAGCCGGGCCGGGCTGCCTAACTGGACGGTTTCCGCATGACCGTCACCGTCAACCACAATTTGCTTACCCCACCAACCCTGTTCTTGCAAACGGGGTTTCAGGGTCTGGATAAAATCGCGTTCGGTGGCGCCCTGACTCAGCGCTTTATCCACCTCATCACGAATAGTCGTCAGAATATCCATCCGCGCCGCTTTTGCCACGGTGAACGCTTGCGCATGACTGGCGGCCTCGGTTTCCTGCCAGTTCCAGCTAATGTCGTAGCCTTTAGCGCGAAAGTAATCCACGGCCAGCTTTGGCTCTAATTTAGCGGCAATCCCCAAATCAACCGGCTGTGGCATTCAGGCGTCCCCACAATTGGGCGACGAACATCGCCCGGTGCAGCATATCGGTCAGCTGTTCATCCTCCATGTCAGCATAGAGTTCAGACGCTTTATTTTTTGCCGCCTCATAACCGCCGGTAGTCAGCGCTTCAATGACAGGCGTTAGCAGCGGGTCAACGGTGTTTTGCCATTCCTGGCCGCTTACCGCACCGGGCATCGTATTCACCGATGTCACCGGCTCCGCCGTTAATGCGGTCCAGCCGGTTTTAGCGTTTAAGAAGGCGGAAGAGAAATCCGGGGTTGCAGGCGTCTCGGGGGCTTTCAGACAGGCTTCATCATCGGCAGCAACAGGAATTTGCAGCTTATCATGCACCCATTGCACCGGAATTTTCATCCCCAGACCGACCAGCCCTGGCAGCGCGGCGGCATAGGCGCTCACGTCTTCCGGTTCGGACAAATCAAATTCAAACACCGGCTTACGCCGTTGATTATCAAACGACTTGCAATTGAGGGCGTATAACGGAAACACCAGGTCTCGTGTCAGCGTGGCCGCCAGCTGAGTTGCATCACTGTTGCGCACTTCGAAACGGACTTCATTATGGACGTTACCCAGGGCGTTGGTACTTGTTGCCCCGTCGGCCTGACTGGTGAGGGTGCCACCCAGGATAGCTTTGGACATACTCAGTTCAGCCCAATTCATCATCGCTATAAACGGATCGGATGTCCCGTCTGCCGCCGCTTTAAAATCAATCAACATCGAACGGGGAATAATCCCGCCGGCGTTATGACCGATTGACATGACCGCATGCAGTAAAGTCTGTTTCTCTTTGTCGGTCGCACCCGCCGGATATTGTCCCACGCGAATAGGCAGACCGTAAATTTCCAGAAACTCGGCCAGGTCCCTGACCGAATAGTTTTTAAAGATAAACGGCCAGACCAGAGTACGGATTAATCCGGTACGAGCAAGATAACCCGATTTGGATTTGGCAATATGCTGTATCCAGCCGAACGGCTGTAAATCTTCTCCGTCAGCGGTCCCATTCCGCAGGCGTAACTGATTACGTTCATCTTGTGACGTCTGAAACCAGGCTGGATCACGCCATTCGACTGCACGCGGAATAATCAGCTCGCCGGCATTTTCCCATTCAATTTCCTGACAGCTGAACCCTTTTAGGATCGCATCCGTGGCATCAAAAAGACAATCGGGCAACCAGCTGGCATCTAATAAGATTTCGGTCAGTTCTTCTGAATCCCGGATTTCTTCCCGGCTGGCCTTTGGCGGCGGCTTAACTGACCAGTCAAGCGACTGGATAGCCCGCCGGCGCTTACCTAATTCTGATTGCAAATGCGCGTCTTTTTCTTCCATATCTTCCGCCAGTTCACACTGTGATAGCAGCTGGCCGCGCTCGGCCTCAATCAGAATGTCAGCCGCGCGCGCGGGCGTCAAACCACTGACCGGATGATCACCATAATATCGGCGCAATTGTGATACGCGTGACTCATCATCCTGAGTCTGCATCTCGTGTTTAAACCAAAATCGACGGCCAACCGCATCCACTAACCTGTTGAATATTTTCACCAGCAGCCTCGCTCAAAGGTCGGTAAATCGTCATCGTCATTTGCCACGGTGTGTTTACCCGGCAGCGGAATAAAGTCAATCATTTGTCCCTCCATATAGGTCGCGCGGGTAAACATCAGGTAAGCCCCGGCACTGTCGCCATGGCGTTTTTTACCGTCTGTCCCGGTTCGGCGAGTTTTATCAATTTTCGGGACGCCCCGGATGTTCTGAATTTGGCGCTGGTCGGCAATGATGTCTTCATCTTTAGGAATACGGATGTCATTGGATTCATACAGCGCCTTGTATTTCGGTGACCATTCACGATAGAAAGTGTCTGTAATATGGATAGCATCGACCATATTTTCACCGTAGTGCAATAACACGGCTTCCCCCAAATATCCGCCGTTCCCTGTCGAGTCGATGGCAATCCCGACCAGCCGGGGGAGCCGGTCAATCATAAAAAAGGCTATCTGGCGTTGCTGATTGTAAGGCACATCATGTAATTCAACGGTGACATGCAGAATGCGGCGGGTGTCCTGCTCAATACTCCCGACCCCGATGACCGATAAATCGCCGGAACGGGCAAAATCCTGCCCGTAAGCATGGCGGGTATCAGGATCCAGTTTTTGTAATGCCGGTAACAGCGTCTCTTCACAAAACGTCAACACGGTGTTTTTACGCTCGTCTTCCGTCCAGGTCATATGGCCCTTGGGCATAGCAAAACGGACAACAACACACCGGGCATCGGTTGCCCGGTCAATCAGCACACGGGGGATATAGGCCCCGCTGCCCTGCTTCGGGACACAATAATACTCTTCCAGCGCATCCTCTTCTGTCGCCGTGTCTTTGAGCAGGTTGGCTTTCCACTCGTCCTCTTTTTCCTGCAACCAGGTTTGCCGGGAAACCTGACAGATACGTTTATACAGCCCGTCATTGCAAGCATCATCCAGTGTGATGGTATGCACAGCGTACCGCTTGCGCCCGGCACGTGAGTCCTGGATCAACTCGTTAAACAGGTTTTCATTGCCATTATGCGTCGAAATAATGCGCACTTTTGCGCCCCACATCGTCAAAGCCAGCGCGGCTTTCAGCACTTCGGCCAGACGGTCATGGAAAGCGGCTTCATCGATGGTGACGTTCCCCTGCATCCCGCGTAAGTTCTTCGGATTGCTGGATAATGCCTGGACTTTAAACCCGCTGCTAAAGTAAATAACAAACGTCAGAATATCTTTGTCTTCATCGTCAAAGACTTCTTCACCGACTTCACCCGCCGCCAGCCCGTAAGCCTTAGCCCACATGGCCGCCGCATCAATAAATTCCCGCGCCATTTCTTTATTGGAACCAATATAGAAATGGTGTGTGCCGCCGGCGTCACGGGCTTTGGCGGCGGTCAGTGACGCGTCAGCGGCTTCAGCCCAGGTCAACCCGGTCCGCCGCGATTTTTCCGCAATTTTTAAGACCGATTCATCGGCGATCCAGCGCTTTTGATAACCCAGCAGCACCGCATTGGGATCAAACGTTTCATCGTTAACGGCGTTGATAATAAATTCCGTCGCCGGGTTTAATTCCTGTGCCAACAACATTAAACAATCCCCAAGATTTGCCGTTTGATCTCTGCCGCCGCTTCTGCCGTGAGGCCGGCCTGCTTGACCAGGGTTTCTGTCTGCCCTGCCGCTTCCGCCGCAAACGCGGCCCGGATTTCTTTTTCGCGCTTCGTGCTGGTCATGGCGGCCTGTTCAATCCGGGCGGCGACCAGGGCTAACTGAGATAAGGCTTTCGGCTCAACCGGCTCCCCCCCTTCGGCCAGCTTCATACTGGTTTCAAAGGCCAGGGATTTCACAAATTCTTGCAACAGCTTCCCGACGTCGGAAGAGGGCGCAGACCCCAGACGGGAGACCCACACATCGGCAATTTCCCGCCCGTCTCGGATCCGGGCGCCGAGGGTTTCCATGCGGGAGGCATAACGATTCAGGCCCGTCCGGGAGATTTTCAGCGCATCGGGTAAGCCGCATTCATCAATCAATTCATTCACTGCCGCGCGGATATCTTCCTGGGTATGACGCTTATCACGTAACAAACTGTGCAGCTGGTCGCGGATGGCCTGCGGCAACAAATCAATCTTGGATGAGCGGCCCCGTGTCCGTTTATCATTCATGACTATCCCCTTGGCCGGGGGCGTTTCACGCCCGGTATGGTACTGCGGCCCTCAGCAACATCTGCGCCACGCCCCGTTAAAGTCATAACCAGGCAACCGGCGACATCATTGACTGAAACCAGCCCCTGTTCAGCCAGCCAGTGGCAATGTGACTTCACCACATCACGACTGACCCGATGACCGTAGGCATCCAGGCAAGTCTGTAACACGGATTCATTGGCATCACCGCCACACTCAACCAGCGACCGTAAAATCACCAGTCGCTGGTCGGTATTTAAGATTTCACGCAGGGATGACATTAATTCTTTTCCTTTAATTCATGTTGTAATAACAGATCGCTCATATGGCGCAACTGGCGTAACTCCGGCAAGGCGGCTTTTAAATCGCCGCGCAGGTTCGCCATCTCCAGCTGCAAAGCGTGTAATTCTTTCTGATTCGGTAAAGTCGACAAGGAACCTTCCAGCTGACGTACTTGCATTTTGAGTAACTCCACATCATCACGTTTGGCGTAGGTTTTACTGAGCAACACCAGCCCCACGTTAAAGGTGATCGTGACCGCCGCCCACACCATCGACCAGTTTTCTTTAAGAAATGCCAGCACTGAATTTTTTCTCCCATAATTCAACCTGTTTTTGACAGTCAACACAGCGCTCAAACGCCGGATTGATGGCAAGCCGGGCGGGATCAATCCCCTCGCCACAGTGACCGCAAATGCCGTTCCCTGCCTGAATCGGCCGCTCAACATGGGCTTTTAGGGCTAATGCGCGCTGGCGTTGCTCTAACTCACACGCCCGGTCAATCAGTCTGCTCATTTTGCTTTTCCTGTTGTTGGGCAGCCCAGGCTTTGATTGCCAGGAGCTTTTGCTCCAGTTCCTGGCTCCATTGGCCGTACCGGCTGGCATGCGTCAGCAACGCATGCGGTTTCCCGGAACGGGGCATCGGCGGTTTCGCGGGCAGCTGTAACAGCTGAGGAGGAATGGCCGGGCAGGCTGAAATCACCAGGGGCGGCGTGGGGGTAACCGAGCGCGGTTTGGTAGAGCCGCAACCCGTCAGGACCAATACCGGTATAAGCACTGCCATCACGACTAAGGGCATCAGGAATACTTTGCTCAATACGTTGTGTGGTCTGCGATAAGCGTGTGATAGCGGCGTATAAGTCATTTGACATCTTTTCGTTTGCATGTTGCTGTGCCTGTTGCTGTTCAATCAAATCGTGCAGCGCGCCAGCGTTTAATTCGGCAGTGGCTTTTTGTGCCCGATAAAAAGACAGTTCTGCCTCTTTGCGGTTTTCAATTTCCTGATTGATTTGAGGTTGCAAACGTGATCCGGCCCACCTGTCCCCCAGCCAAATGCACAGCGAACCCCATACCACAATGAGCCAATAGCGTCGGATAAGATTAATCACGGGCAAACACCTCGCGGTTTTCTGTTACGTCTACCCGCTGTTCTCTGTCACGTTTAATGGCGGCTTGTTTTGATGCCTGAGAATGCGTGACCCACGCCGCCAGATAGCCGACGAACAGATATTCATCCATATGACCCGCCAGTGCACACCACAGCAGTACCATTGTGCTGGCAATAAATGCCCCGAATAAGGTGGTATCAGAAGTTGAGAGGCGACCGGTTGCCGGGTTGCTGATAAGCTGCTTTAAGTGCGCTAACATACCGGTCTCCTGTGGTGTTCAGCCCGCCATAAGCGGATATCTTGAGCAGAAACGGATTGCCAGCCCCGACAAAATAGCGATTGATAAGTGGCGTTATAGCTATAAATTGGAATGTCGATGATATCGTTGCCGGCCAATGCCTGCTGTAAACAACGTGCCCGCCCGGCTTCATAGATATTGAGATAGCGCGGGTTACGCAGTTCAGCAATTTGTCTTTTTAATAACTGGTCTGAAATTGGCGGCGGCAGCATCACAACACCTCTAACACGGCGGATGTCAGCTTATCCAGCCGGTTAAACCAGCCGGATAAAAAGGCTTTTTGTGTCGGGTTCACGGCAATAATCCGGGCGTAAGTCAGTGCACGGCGGTTAAGCAGCCGGATAAACAGATATTGCCGCGCAAAGGTTTCAACGGCATTGAGCGTATCAGGGCCAATAACGCCGTCATCCCGCACACCTGCCGCACGTTGTAATTGTTGTACGGCGGGCTTGATCCCGTGCTGAACGGCGGCATCAAACACCGCCAGCGAGATACCCGCCGGTAACTTATCGCCACCGGCTTTCAGCCAGAAATCCCGATAATAGATTTCGGTGGCCTCGTCTTCGGTTAATGCGACAACATTGAGGTGAGGGTAGCTGCGCTGACTGATACCAAATTTTGTCTGGCCACCGGTGTCATGGGGGTTATTGACATAGCCGCCTTCCACGGGCAGTAAGTAATGGATAGCATGGATAAAGGAAACGCTGTAACGGTAAGTCATGATGGCTACTCGTGAATAATCGGTAGCTCATCATCTTATGTTGCGGGGAGAGGGTGGGTTTGTGGGGAGTCAAACAAAACCCGCCGAGGCGGGTTATTCACTGAAAAGCTCACCTTGATAGCGTTTACGATGGAGCGCTAATTGCTGACGCAGAATAGCATACACCGTCGAATGAGTGAGGTGATATTTTTTTGCTAACTGCACAACATCACCGCGCGAACAACTCCACTCATTAAACAATCGATTATCACGTAATGCGATTTTCAATGTATCACCGGTAGGTAAATAAACAGCTCTGCCGCCATAGTAATGAGCTAACACACCAGCTAACTTACATGCAGAAAGTTTTGCATTTTCTTGATTTGTATTTTGCCTCTGTAGTTCACAAGAAAATAAATCAACAATATCAGCCAATAATTGTGGCCACCTTGTTTGTAGTTCATCTGATGGGATTTCATCAATTTGATCTAATAATTCACCAAGTTCTTTATGGTCGTGGTCGAAAAGTTCTAGGTTCATAGCTATCTCGTTATACAGATACAGGCTCAATAACACATGACAGTTCTAAGGGTTTTTTGATAGCAATAATTTTCCAACCATCGATAACCACTGTCTTAGTTTGAAACTTCTCCTGCCAATCTTTATCAGACCATAACTGGTTTATGGCCTTGGTATTGGCAGTAGCGTTTTCATCCCAGTAACCCGCCTCTGGAATAATTTCCTTAGAGATTGATGCACAACCTGAGGAAAACATATCTGAAATGGGTTTTGAAAAATGCGAATGAACCGCAACTCTATCGCCCGATATTGTGACTTTCATTTTTTCGTTATGGTGGATTGTTAACTCAGTAATCCATGTATCATTCTTTTTATACCAATCAGTTACTTTTACCTGATACTGTGCACTAACCCTCATATATTCCATGACGCTATCTTTCGTTCCCGCCATTGACAAAAGAGGGAATAGCAAGAAAACTAACAAAATATTTTTCATCTCATTTTTCCTCATTTTGACTTTTCAACCACTCCAGACCACCTGAGATCTTAGCAATATCGACACCCATTTGCTGCATTTGTTTAAAATACGCATCACGATTATCAGAGCCTGAAACTTGTTGTTTCTCCCGTGCACTGATATTGCTGCTTTGGGCAATAACCTGTTCGGCTGACTGATAGACAGTTTTCAGGTAGTTATGATTGGATAACGGTTTCTTGTCCCCCTGTGCCCGCTTTTCTCGGATACGTTCAACAGTTTCGCTCAGTGCGTGAGCCAGCACCCGACCGGGTTTGTAAAGCGCCAGCACTTCCCTGGCCAGCTTTAATGCCCGGCTGTTGGACAGGTTTTGTTTCTCACGACGAAACAGACCAATATAGGCAACCAGATGCCGGGCACAACTGCCCGGCAATTCAGACAGCATTTTTAATAACTGACGGCTGGCGTCATCTTCACATAACGCCTCTAAATGCCAGTCAGAGTGGCAAATGGGACAACGGGCTATTTTCATGATGATTTCCCCATATTAAAGGCGTGACATATCGCGTCGTATCCTAGGCGTGATGGCAGTGGTTGCTTGCGGGCTGCCATGCTTTCGGTCATCAGCCTGATGTGCCATTTTTTTAAACTCTCAATAACCGGATAAACCAGTGTGGGCGTCAGCCAGCCGACTTCCGCGACCCCTTCGCCATTGATTTTGGACGTTTGACGCATCACAAATTTATTCAGTGCTGACTCTGAGCCGTCATGAACAAACCCTTGCTGATGCATGGTGATCCAGATGGCCCGAATTTTGCTGATTTCTGCCGTGCGTACACGGCCTGTTGAATCCGGTTTAACACGTTGGTGATGGGGTTTAAAACGACGTTTAAACCCTCGTTCAACAAATGCAGCGTACACCTGCTTTAATTCAGCATGAGACATATCACAACACGACATTTTGCCCGTCGTTGACGTCAGCGCAGCGCGATAAGTGTCATCGTCAAGCTTAAGTTTGGTTTTGGCGATATGAATAAGGCGGATCAGTTGTTGTTTATTCATCGTTCATTAACCCATTCTAAACCGTCAATCTTTTTGTATTGCCGGATCAACTGGCTGGCATTTGCAAATATCGGAGAAAGATAGGTCTGATGGCTATATACCTCTGGAAATGTCTTTTTCAGATAACGTTTACCCATTTGTTTTTCCATTTCTGCCACTTTTGTTTTGCTATAAAGTGGCTTTACCCCTGTCAGACAAAATAATTTGGTGAGCGGGTTATACTTATCACATTCTTCATCCCCCCAACCAACACACAGAGTATGATTAAAATACACAACAAGCTTACTTCTGCTTTCATTCATTCTTTCCCGAACGATACTAATGACAGTCTCCTGGTACTTAAAATTAACGTGACAAAACAACCCCTTAAGCTCACGTTCGATTTCTTTCCAGTTTGATTTATCAATCATTGGGTTTTCCTTGTTTCCTGAATTTGGCGTAAGCCTGCCCTGGCGGGTTTACGCCAATTCATTGAGATGAATTAAATTTAAATGACGATTTAATGAATAAAGCCTATTTCTGGGGTTTATGTCGTTAAATCACACGCCGGCGATATCCAGTGATATCGGTTTATATTGGTCAGTATCACCGACCCGCTCATAAACCCGAATATAGGATTTACTGCCGATAACCTGCAAGGCTTCGCCGATGGCAACCATTGCCTGTTGCCAACGCGCGTCATCAATATCCAGCCGACGCAGTGCCAGAACACGACCCGTATTGATATCGCCCTCTTTATCGGTGGAAAACGCCTGATTAATTAGCGCATGAATTTCAGGACGCGCACCCTCTGTCCAGTCAGCCAGGCAACTGTCAATCAGCTCCTTCGCCGCTTGCAGACGCTCATCAAACGCAATACGGTCCTGTATTGCTCGCTGGATTTTGAAGCGCCCGTCATAGCAAGGTAGCGTGACGTTCCCTTTTTTCCCGCCTTTTGTTGCGCCATACGCTTCTGCTGACAAGTCAATGAACGCCTGAATATCAGCAAATGCCCGCAGCTTCAGTTCTGCCAATGCAGAGCTAACGGTAATGGCCTGCTCGACGATTTCCCCGACCAGCCTGTCCCGCTCTTTATCAATTTCACGGATAATAGAGACCGGGGTTAAAACGCCTTTAGCATCGACCCAATACCCCTCCGGGGCCTGCTGTGTTGTGTATTGTTTAGTGGACATGTTGATTAACCTCTTGAGTGTGAAAACATAAATCGTATTGTTCCTGCGCGAGGTAATGCTTAATCACCTGTACCAGCGCCATGACCTCTTGTTTTTCATTGGCCGTGTAAACAGCCCCCCCTGATGCCTTAACGTCATGCATTAATTTCCCTTGCTGCGTGGTAATGACAATTTCGATTTTAACAGCCATACATCCCCCTAATTAATGTAATGATTCAGACCAATACACCTGACAACCGCCATGCATAAACATCCCCTGCCGATAATCACTATTGCGCCCCAGGTATCGGTAAGTGGCCTTGCCGTTACGAATTAACTGTTCGCAATGCGTATGGCGGGCAATTTGTATACGCGGCGCACTATCCCGGATTATGATACTCATCACAGTAAACCCCTGTTCTGTCAGCGCGGATACCGCATCACCAGCACGATTAAATACTGAAACCAAATCCTTTGTCATAATGTCGCCCCCTCTAAATCTTTAACCGCGGCGCGGATATGTTTTTCAGAAAGGAGTTCATTGTTGCCTTTGGCAAACATGGCTGCCAGTCGTAAAGTATGGGATACGGTACGCAGTGCGCCGGGACGTTCTGATAACTGCTGAACTAACGCGCGTTCCTGTTGGCCCAGTCCCCAGGCATCCGCAATGGCGATAACGTCATCTTTTTTAGTTTTCAGGATGGCGACTTTTTTCGCAATTCGGCTGAACAGTCGCGCAAAGTCCACACTGCGGGAACTGCCGCCGGTGAGTTTGGCATAGACCTGATGATTACCGACCAGGGCCAGACCGATGCCGGTTTCCTCCTGCAAGATGCGCAATTCCTCTAACACCGGATAATCAAGATGGTCGGCTTCATCAATCACCAATAACCCCGATGTACCGCGCAACTTTCTGCGTACTGCCCGCCCCAGTTGACCGGCCCGACGCGGCGCATCTCCCAGACCCAGCTCCAGGGCCAGCTCGTACAGGCATTCGCTCAGGCTGGCGCGGGAGGGTGACACGGTTATCAGCCACACTTGAGGGCGTTCAGCGACAAACTGCTGCAAGGCTTTGGTTTTACCGACTCCCGGACTGCCATAGATGACACTGATACATTGTGCCAGTTGGGCATATTGCAACGCGCTCCAGATTTGCCGCACAGTTTTGGTCTGGACAAAATCCGGGGCCGCCGGCATTTCATTGGCGCGCCTGCTGCGGTTCTCCAGCCAGACAGACAGCTGGCCGGCAACTTTGCTGTTATCCCCCCTGTAGCTTTCATTCATAAACTGAGATAACGCGGTACTGGATATGCCACTTTCGCGGGCGACATTGCTGTAAGTCAGGCCGTCACTTTCAACAATGGTTCTGATAGCGGCACGAACGTCAGCCAGCTCTGTTTGTGTTTGAGTCAACGCTATAATATTGGTCATCGTAATCTCCTAAATTGCATTTTTCTGTTGTTGCTCATGCAACTGCGCAACCGCATTTTCAAAGGCATAGTCATAATCGGTGTCCGGCTCGGCCTGTTCATCCACCACTACCCGACGCACGGTATTCCCCACCGGGCGGTAAATCTCAACCACACGGCTTTCCGGTGGCGCGGGCGGCACGGTTTCCGGCATCAGTTCCGCCACTTCCAGCGCGGTCATGCGGCGCTGGGCAGCCGTGGCTTCTTTAGTGCGCTTAACAAAGCGGGTCCGGTTACGGTCATGTTCACGAGCAGCCTGAGAATCCCCGAACCCGGATTTCTCAATGCAGGTGGCTTCACAAATAAACCGGCCGTCCAGGGTGTAACACAGCACGGAGTCATGCAGTGCCGCCGGGTCAAAACGAATAACAATTTTGTTAGGCTTAATCCCCAGCAACTGCTCGTGGTAGTACCGGTTTTTACGTGACTGTATTTTGCCGCCGGCATTTAAGGTAAATGCGCCATGGGTAACCGTGACTGATTCAGACGGCAGCAACAGTAAATGGCGCTGCTCTGCTGTTGCCTTGCGTACTGTGCTTTCCTGATAGCTCTGTTCAAACGCATCATCAAACGACCCTTTACCAAGACACACTTCGGTATCGCGCCCAGGCCGACGGTTCCAAAAAGCGATCCCTTCTGCCAGCGCATTTAAAAAAGTTTCCGCATCGACTACCCGGTCGCCGTAATTATCGGGCTTTGCCATCGGGTTAGCGCCGGTATAAGCCCCAGCCAAAGCGGGATGTTTATCGACCACTTCACCCAGACCGCCGTGAGAGAACGCACGCTCTACGGGTTTTGCCTGGCCGTGTCCCCGACCAAACAGCACACTGGTCCAGTGCAACTGGATGCCCAGCAACGGGATGATACCTTTCGGGTCATCTTCTTTAACTTTAAATCGATAGCGATTCGGTACACCGCCTGTCATCCATTTATTGGCAGCGGCCCGCGTGTTATCGATAGTGATGTGTTTGGGAATGCCGTATTGCTCAATCACATCAGCCAGGGCCAGGCGAATACTGTCGCTGTTCTCTGACACATCAGTCCGCCAGGCCAGAATTTTACGGGTACGGATATCCTGCCAAATCCAGGTTTTTGGCCGGATAGTTTCACCATTAAACCATTTAACAAAAACGTTATGCTGATAGCCGTCGCCGTTAATCCATTCCATCGCCTCCAGTTCAAGCACAGTACGTTCTTGCGCGGGATAGAGCCGCATCAATGCGTGTTCACCTTCGCGCAATAAAACTATCTGTTCGGTCGGGACTTCACGCTCCAGCTTGCGGCGCAGGGATGACAGACTCGGTATCGTCCAGCCATGTGCCGCAGCAGCTTCATCAAGGCGGGCATAGCAGGTACGCAGCGCCGGTTGCTCCGGGCGCAGATAATCAGCCAAAAAGAAATCCCATGCCGCAGATGTGCAGTCGGCTTCTTTCTTCTTACGGGCTGACATACTGTGACCATGTTTACCCACTAATGCCGCCAGCCAGTCAGAGCGATCAAAAGGTTTCGCAAGGTAGTACCAGCGCCGGACACTTGCTGGGGGCACCTGTAACGCATCCGCGACAGAATCAAAAGCGGTCAGTGTGTCGATACCGGTGTCAATCAAACCCGCGACAGCTATCACCACCTCACATTTCCGGCGTGCTTTTCCACGCTGGTTGTTATTCGCGTTATTCCAGTGCTGCCAAAGCAGCTCACGCGAGTAGGTTTCTGCCTGCTGTTTTTTATTTTTGATGTCAAAACGCAGGTTGTTGATTTCCACCGCCCCTTGCTTTTTCAGGACTGCCGCACGGGCTACTGGCGGCAGGCAATTAATATGAAACTCAAATGCCTTAGAACCTTCACGCTTACGGACCATTTCTGTTGTTGCATTTTTCTTTAAGCGGTTAGCAATGTTAAAAGGGGCTGTTGGTAAATTCGGTAGCCCGACACACTCTTGCGCTGTAACCCAAATATCCATCAGCTTCATACTCCCTGACATTATGAATTTTGATAACGACTCGGCCAGATAACAGCCGGGTCAACACCGATTGCCTGAGCAATCAATCTTTCCCCCTTGGGCCAAGGGCGAACTAGCGCATTACGCAAAGTATCTTTTGCCAGCCCCGCTTCAACAGACAACGCGCGTAGATTTGTACCGCGTTTTTCTAATGCGGCGCGAATGTCTGCGCGATGCCAGTCTTGCCTGTCTTGTTGCATTATGTGATCCTTGTAGGTTTACCTGCGCCGATAATCGCTAATGATTATCGGTGTGAGTATGAATGTAGCGTATAAAAACACGCATGTAAATACCTTTGCGTGTTTTTATACCCATAGGGTTATTTTCAATGGACCTTTCTTTAAGTCTTTAATGGTGGGCTTTATGGCTGAGAAGCATAGCGAAGAAACAAAAAACACAGATCATACTTTTCATGAGAGTGAAATAACACGCTTTGGAGAGAGATTATCTACGCTTATTGGTAGGGAATCATACAAGTCATTTGCAAAAAAATGTGACATGTCTGATAAGGCGATAAGAGATTACGTGAGCGGAAAGACATACCCTGCGTTAGATAGAATTGCCCATATAGCAAAGGTCACTGGCTGCTCTTTTGAATGGCTGACAACAGGACATGATCTTAATAAGCACGAGCCTGAATTTTCTAAAATAACAGAAGTAAACACAATGGCCACACCGGAACAACAGCAAGCATGGCTGGTTATATTAAGTAGAATGAAACCCGAGGAAAGAGAAATTGTCATTGACCGTGTTTTCAGGCAGGGTATCAGTGCATTACTCATACCACCCCAGACAGACATTCAGCAAGAGTCGCAATTCCCCTGGCCGGAAGATCTGCCTGACAAACTAGGGGTATCTAACAACTCATTGGCGTTTGCTCAACTGTATGCATCTTTAACTGATGAACAACGACAGAGATTTTTGGAGTCTATCAATGACAAAGAACACGTCCCGGCAAACCACAACAAGATGAGCAGCAAAGCAGGTTAACATGGGCTAAAGTAGCCTATGTTTTAAAGCGTATTTAAAGATGTTTTAAATGACTGATAGGGCGTGTCCTGGTTTTATTAAAATAAGTGGCGCAAAAGCAACAATCACAAAAATTTTCTCATTTTAGTTAGTCTGCCCGTCAGGGCAGGAATAAACTTATCACATCCACGCAACACCGCACCACAACTGAATTTATGCCCACGAATTCCCGTTTATTTTGACCAATTCCCTATTTCTTTTTGTTTCTCATTACTTGTGGTTCAATACACTGGCATTTGTGTCTACAAATTCCATTTGTCAAGGTGAACAAGTTTCTGCTTTGTGGCCATCTGTTTTTTCTCTAGGCCTGAGGATTCATTTGGCTTATCCGACATTTGTTTGGGCTAATAACGCGCGTGATAAGGCTGCTGTGCATGTTGTCATTGTTGGATTGTCAGCAAGCGCAAAATCACGACGGTTATTTGAAGAAGTAAATGGTAATTTACTTAGCCAGGTTGTCGGCAACATTAGTCCGTACCTATTAGAAGGAAGCAATATTGCAGTATCAACACCGGGTAAGCCCTTAGTTAAAGGTGTTCCACCATTACTTTTTGGTAACAAACCGACAGATGGTGGTCATTTTTTCCTCACGCCAGATGAACGAGATAGGTTTCTAAAACTAGAGCCTTCAGCCGCTAAATGGATCCGAAGGATTTTGGGTGCAGCTGAGTTTTTAAATGGGAAGGAACGTTGGTGTTTATGGCTGGTAGATGCAACCGATACCGATTTGCAAACAATGCCTGAGGTAAAGAAAAGAACTGCTTCTGTTCGTGATCTGAGATTGAAAGCAGGTCACCCATCTGCACTAAAGATGGCTGAAAAACCACATATGTTTATGCAGGTAAGCCAACCCAGATCAGGAAGTTACATACTCATACCAAGAGTTTCATCTGAGCGAAGGACGTACATTCCTATAGGCTTCATTGATCATGAAACAATATGCTCCGATGCAAATATGTTTATCCCTAATGGGACATTGTACGAATTTGGAATCCTTACTTCTTTGTTACACAACGATTGGATGAGGCTGGTTGCAGGTCGTTTAAAAAGTGATTACCGATATTCTGCTTCAATAGTTTACAACCCATTCCCATGGCCAGATGTTTCTAGTGTTCAGCGTAAAGCTATTGAACGATTAGCTGAAGAGGTCATTCTGACACGTGAAGAGTTTCCTGGGTGGACTTTAGCTGAACTTTATGATCCGGATAAGATGCCTCTCAAGTTGCTAGATGCCCATAAGGCTCTTGATCAAGCAGTAGATCAACTCTATCGAGAACGCCCCTTTAAAGATGCTGCCGACCGGTTAAGTTGCTTGCTAGCACGCTACGAGGCACTGGTTCAAAACTGATACTGTTTTTTGAACTTATAGCAGATAAAGGCACTCATGAAATTTAAGGACTAATGATGAAAAACCTTCTACATGTCGAGTATAGTCAAACGGGTCAAAGCTCCAACCTTAACACGATGGGTATGCGTGAAATGCAGGCTAGAGCTTTTGCTGAACGTGGTAGCCAGTATCTTTTGATCAAAGCACCACCAGCGTGTGGAAAATCACGCGCACTTATGTTTCTTGGCCTGAATAAGCTGGAACATCAGAATTTGTGCAAGGTGATAGTCGCGGTCCCGGAAAAATCTATTGGTGGTTCATTTCAAGATACCAAACTCACTGAGCATGGTTTTTTCGCTGACTGGGTTGTTAAACCGGAAAATAATCTATGTGTAGATGGCGGTGAGTCAGGTAAGGTCAAAGCTTTCCAGCGCTTTATGACCAGTGGTGACAAGATTCTTGTGTGTACTCACGCAACCTTGCGTTTTGCTTTTGAAAAATTAGCAGTAACTGATTTTGATAATTGTCTTGTAGCTATTGATGAGTTCCACCATGTTTCAGCTGACGGTGATAACCGCTTGGGTAGCCTCATTGATGAATTGATGAAAAAATCAAGTGCGCACATTATCGCTATGACTGGCTCCTACTTCCGTGGTGATACGGTACCTATCTTGTTGGCCGAAGATGAAGCATTGTTCACAAAGGTCACTTATACCTACTATGAGCAGTTAAACGGCTACCAATACTTGAAATCCTTGGGTATCGGTTACCATTTTTACCAAGGGCCTTATATCGAAGCTTTACCTTCAGTTCTGGATGCTAATAAGAAAACTATAATTCATATCCCAAATGTTAACTCTGGTGAATCCACTAAGGATAAGCATGGAGAAGTAGATGCTATTCTGGATGTTTTGGGAAATGTGTTAAAACGCGACACAGTCACAGGTGTATACCATATTGAGGCTAAAGATGGACGTTTGCTTAAATTAGCTAATCTGGTCGATGATAACCCCATTGAAAGGCCAAAAATCCAAGCCTATCTGCGTAATATCAAAGCTGCCGATGACATAGACATTATCATCGCGTTGGGCATGGCCAAAGAAGGTTTTGACTGGCCATTCTGTGAACATGTTTTGACCATTGGTTACCGCAGTTCGTTAACAGAAATCGTACAGATTATTGGCCGTGCCACACGTGATTGTATGGGCAAAAAACATGCGCAGTTCACCAACTTAATTGCCCAGCCAGATGCGCAGGATGACGATGTGAAATCATCGGTCAACAACATGCTAAAAGCGATTACAACCTCGTTATTAATGGAACAGATTCTTGCCCTCAGTATACAGTTCAAACCTCGTTCGCAATGGGACGGAAAACCACTGCCGCCGAATACCTTATTAGTTGACGATTCATCAAGCACACCTGTATCTCAAAAGGTGCTAGACATTCTTAATGGCGACAAGAATGAGATTATGGCCACGTTAATGGCTAACGAACAAACTGTAAAAGAAGCAATCAGTGAAACCACACCTTCGGAGACTATCACTCAGGTGGCATTGCCCGCAGTGATTCAAACTCTTTATCCTGACTTGACTGAAGAAGAGCAAGAACAAATAAGGCAGGGTATCTTACAAAGTATGCTAATTACTCAGCAAGGCGGATTGTTCGAGGGTGAAGACCTACCGCCTGATGCCGTTATAGATATGGGAGATAATTCTGGGATGGAATCCAGTTCAAGCGTTGTTGGAAAACAGTTTCTTAAAATGGGCGAGAAGTTCCTTTGCATCGATAATCTTGATATAGATCTGATTGATTCCATTAATCCATTTCATGGCGCTTATGAGATCCTCTCCAAATCAGTTACGGCTCCTATGCTGAAGACCATTCAGGAGGCCGTCAGTGCCAGTAAATCTCAAGTCTCAGAAGAGGAAGCTGTAATCCTTTGGCCTAAGATTAAACAATTCAAAAAAGAGCACGGACAAGAGCCATCGTTGAACTCAAGTGACCCGATCGAACTACGGTATGCGGAAGCGTTAGCGTTTATACGTAAGATGAAACAGCAACAGATGGCAAAACAGGGACAGTAATATGATCCGTTTATCGACTAATCACCTGTCAGGTAAATCGACATTAGATAGCATCATTTCAGAGGACGATGAATTCGACCTGCTTGACGTGCAACCGCTAAAGCCCAAATCTGGCTTAGTTAACCTGTATGGTAATCAATTTTCAGAAATCGTAGCGTATTATGAACAGCATGGTCGACTTCCAACTGAAGGAAACACGGTATCTCTTGATGAAAAGCGCCTTGCAAGGCGCTTAAAGAGTATTAAAGAGAACCCAGACTTGTGTTTACAACTAAGATCCATAGATTTCTATAACTTACTGGAATCAAATAGTTCGGACTATATACATACCAACTTGGCCGCAGAGTCTGAACCACCCGCTTATATCAATAAATCAGAACTTGTTACCTCATTGGAAGACATTTTTGCGGATGACGATGATGAACTGCTAAATTTCGATGAGCCTGATATTTTCAGTATTACGAATGTTTCGGTTGATAGAAAAGATCAACCCGATGAAATTGCTCAACGGCAGCCTTGCCCCGATTTTCAGCGGTTTGAGCCTATTTTTCTTCAATTACGGGGTGGTTTAAAAAATGGCATTTTTTCCCTGGAACGTTTTACGCACAAGTTGAAAATTAGCGAAGGCGACTTTTTTGTTCTTAACGGCGTGGTTGGTTACGTACATAGTGCTGGTGAGCGCCTGAGTCAATATAGTACTTATAATGCGCGTCTACACCTGATATTTGAAAATGGCACTGAAATGAATATGCTCTATCAGTCCTTAACTCATGGCTTAGTGAGGGACAAAGAAGGGCGCAAAGTGCAACTCAATGGTCAGAAACTGATACCTTTAGATGTTTCTGTTCCATCTGGTTTGGTTTATATACTTGCAACTAAGAGTAAAGACTCAGCGCTCATACCTTATAAACAAAATTTATACAAAATTGGCTTTACTGAAACGACTGTAGAACAGCGAATCAAAAATGCTGAAAAAGACCGTACTTTTCTTGAGGCCCCTGTCAGAATTGTAGCCACCAGCCAATGTTTCAATTTAAATGCACAAAAACTTGAAGCTTTAGTACATGGTTTTCTTGCAACTCGTCGTCTTAGCATTACTCTTACAAGCCATAATGGACAGGTTTATACACCGAAGGAATGGTTTAATGTCCCTCTGGCTACAGTACAGGCTGTAATCCAATATATTGTGGATGGTACTATTTCTCAATACCGTCTGGATAACACAACGGGAAAAATTGTTTCGAAACGTTGATTGTTATGGCTAGATGTGGTGAATGCTTATGGCAAAATATTCTCATTAGAAACGATTTTAGATTTATATCATTTTCCTGAAGAGACCTTCATAAACAGAAGAACAATGATATTCTTCTGTTTATGAAGGTCCGAACGCATTCTGTAGCAGATTAACCGACTCATCGAGGGAATTATCAGACTGCAAAGCCAATCTGATGAGAATTAATTAGGGTTACGTGAGTAGCATAGATTGGATTTGGACGTAGCGATCTGACCTTTTCTCAGCCAAAGGCTACCCAGATAAACATACTTATATTCGGATGTTATCTCCGCTAGTCTTTTTTCCAATTTTTCGTAATCTATTCGACTACGACGTCTATCACCAATTTGACTATTGGTATCGAAACAAGTGAGCAGCCTGTCCAACTCAAATCTGGGATAATACAATTGATCCTCTACAAAAGTTAATTGAGGCTAATCCCCTTAGAAGAGTTAAGCTCGTAGTAAATCGCCATTTGTCACAGGCTTGATATCTCAAGGTTGATAACGGGCTTGCCTGCTCGATCTTCTCTTTCGGAGACATCCGGATTTAACAAAAAGACACGAAAATATCCCACATTTTCTGTTTCCAAAAGCTCATCAACATAATGGCCGAATCGTCCTTTCTCCATAAGGTTTTTATCGATATACAGACGAATGGTTTTACCATTATGTTTATCGAAGAAATTAATGAGAAAACCACGGCCATAGCGTTTCATCAGAGCGCCACCTCCGAAAATGACGCCTGAATAATGGTTTGTTAGCCCTTTCTGAATATGCGTTATTATTCATGTAGATGGATTTTCCCGTGGCTTAGTACACTTAATGTTAATGCTCTGAACTCGTCGTAACTAACCTCAGCTTCGTTTAAAGATAGCGATCTCATTATCCCGTAGATTCAAGCTCGGTTTTTTAGGCTGGAATGTATAAGCAATAAGACCGGCAGCAACTTCTAACAAAAAA
>NZ_JBEJZY010000046.1:0-36967 GCF_040256935.1 Photorhabdus viridis | reverse complement strand
TTTTATTGGAAATCGTCGCTGGCCTAATTGCTTATACATTCCAACCTAAAAAACCGAGCTTGAATTTACGGGATTGTGATATAGCTATTTTTAAACGAAGCTGAGGTTAACTAAGATATTATACTACTGACTCACAACTTGATCTTTAGGGTCAAATGTAAATACAGCATCTGTTGCCTGTTTTACATTTATACCTTTAGGTAATGTGATTTTAACAATAGGTAAAAATTTACCTGTTGCATCTTTATAATCACGTTGATCTTTTTGTGCATTAGCTAAACCTGAATTTTCTGAATAAAAAAGGGCTTCAATAGGTACTGTTTGTGGCTTATTCTCATCCCAAGGTTGAACTACTATCTCATTATAATTTAAACCATTACCATGATAAGGCATTGCAAGTAATGTTTGATAAAAAGCATCTGCTGGATTTTTAGCCGTCGGTCTAACATCAAATGCACAGATTCCCCATGCAGATTTTCTTGCAATGGCTTTATTTAATTGATGAGCTGTGAAAACACCAAAATCTTGGCATGATTTTCCATCTGAAGGTTTAGGCGGTGCACCACAGTAATTTCCCTGACGCCCCCAAGTATTTGCATCAAGAACATAGGAGCATAATACAGGAATTTTAGCCTTATCTTCAGGGGCCATCTGTTCAGGAAAAAGAATAAAACCATTAACGCTAGCAAATGTATTGCCAAATTTAGCATCTTTTCTTAAATATGAAAAAGAAACTCCATTATTTTTTATAGAAGATGGATTTAACTTCCAAAATTTAAATCCAGGCCGAGTCCCTCTCATCAAAACTCCAGAGCAAAGAAAAGCAGGTGATTGTGCATCACCACAATCTTTAACGGTATTATTATATTGTTGAGTTAATATATTAGAAATATCGTTTTGTCCATCGGTTTCATTTCCCGTTTGCGTGAAAGCAAAAGTATTTTCTGAAAAAAAGGCAATACTAAGGAGCAAACCTACGATAGGCTTTTTCATAAAATCCTCACTTAATTTAAATTAAAGTGTGTTAATTGGAATTAAATTGTTTCTTATTCACTTCCTAGTAGAGTTTTTCACTATTTTTTTTATATCACAACTATCAAATTTGATAGTTGTTCTAGTCAATTATTGGACTAGTCTTAATATTAATATTTTAAAATATTAAACAATACTCAGGTTAAATTATGATTAATTTATATGAATTTTATTCGGATTGTGTTGTTGAGGAATTTAATGATCTTCATTTTGTTATTAAAACCATTCAATCTATTACTGATATAGAATGGTACTCTCTCTTTTACTCTTCAACTAAAAATAATATTAAAGAGGCAAATTTCATTACCAACAATGATCAATTAGCCTTAAAATATCAAAAAGAAAAATATATCAATAAAAATCCCATTTTTGAATATTGTATAAAAAACACTATCCCTTTCATATGGGATTGCAATAAACCAGAAAAAAAATCAATTTTTTTCTATAAAATAAAAGGTTATGGAATAAACCATGGCATATCTTTTCCTATGCATGGAACTAATCATGAATTTGGAATTTTAACTTTATCTTTTTATTGCGAAGAAGAGGGTTATATAAGGATAATAAATAAGAATTTCAATCAACTAATGGCATTAAGAGATATAATACTACATTATTTAATTACTTTAAAAAACAAAAAAAATAACATTAAATTAAGTGAAAGAGAAAAAGAAGTTTGTTCTTGGTATTTAATTGGAAAAACAACATGGGAGATATCACGCATACTTAATTGCTCAGAAGCGAATATTAATTTTCATTTTAAAAAAATTAGAGAAAAATTTAATGTTAACTCTAGAGGTGCAGCCATAATAAAGGCCATTGAAAATGGCCAAATAGAATTATGAAGCCTTGTTTTACTATCAAATCTGATAGTTGTGATATAAAAAAAATAGTGAAAAACTCTACTAGGAAGTGAATAAAAAACGATTTAATTTCAATTAACATAATTTAAATTAAGTGAGGATTTTATGAAAAAGCCTATCGTAGGTTTGCTCCTTAGTATTGCCTTTTTTTCAGCAAATACTGTTGCTTTCACGCAAACGGAAAATAAAACCAATGTACAAAATGATATCGTTAATATATTAACCCAACAATATAATAATACCGTTAAAGATTGTGGTGATGCTCAATCACCTGCTTTTCTTTGCTCTGGCGTTATATTGCGGGGCACTACACATTCAAATGATTATAAATTTTGGCAACCTAGCCCAACATCTATAAAAAGTGGTGGTGTTTCTTTTTCATATTTAAGGAAAGACGCTAAATTTAAACGTTTAGCTTATGGATCTAAAAATGGATTTATTGTTTTTCCTGAACATATAGCCCCTAAAGATAGAGTCGATTTTTCTGTTTTGTGTGCATTTCCTATTGATGGCTATACAAATGAGAGAGCGAATCAAGGTTGTGGTGAAAATATTACTAAGTCGAAAGGTAAAGGTAAATCTTGCCAAGAACAAAATGTGATGAATTCCGATGATTGGATAAAAAATTATAGGAAAGTAAACTCTCAAGATCTTTTTCAATGTGGATTTAATGTTACTAAAGATGTAAATAATCCAGCTATAGCTTTCTATCAAATGCTAGAAAGTATCAAAAAACTTCCACGTACTCCTAATACTCCACCAAAACAGAATGAAATCAGAATTTCAACCTGGGAAGAAAATGATCCTAATAAATTACCTATTGAAGCCCTTTTTTATTCAGAAAATTCAGGTTTAGCTGATGCCCAAAAAGATCAGCGTGATTATAAAGACGCAACAGGTAAATTTTTGCCTATTGTTAAAATGCTACTACCAAGAACTTTAAATGAGGATGCATTATTCAAATTTAAGATTGAAGATCAAGTTATTAAGCCATAAACGATCATTGGATTACTTTAAGCTCTATTTTTCATACGGAGCTTACTGTAATCCACTTTCACTCTTCGTGATGAAACAGAACTCCACTTTGACATCCTCCTTATCTTAAAACCAAGTGATGATTATACACAGGTAATAAAAATTAACCCTGATGGCGGCTTAAAATCAGATAAAGATGGATTAAGTGTAAAAATTAAAGCGGGCAATGGTATTAAGATAGACGATAGAGGAATCAGTATTGATCCCGATAATCTATTCCCAAAAGGAATGATTGTGATGTTCTCCGGTACTCATGCTCCTACCGGCTGGGCTTTTTGTGATGGTAATAATGGAACGCCAGATTTAAGAAGTCGTTTTGTCATGTGTGGTGAAACTCTTTCTGAGACAGGAAAAAGCAATAGTAAAGCCAGTGGTAGTGGCACCGGAAAAAGCTTTTTCAAAAATACAATATCAACTACAGTTTCGGTAAATGTTACTGTGGGAAATACAATTGATATAAACTAAAATCCATCTATTTTATTATTTTTCTGATTAGTCCTATTTTTACTGTACCAAAAGAAGTTTATGAAAAAATAAGATAAGTCTGAAAATGTATTTTAATTAAGCATCTATTTTTATAATTTTACTATCAAATACAACCAGTTAAATAATAAGACAAAAAACTCAATCTTATATTGTAAATTTAAGCTATTGAATTAAATACAGTCTATTAATATATTATCTATTAACAATATACTTCCTACTCGAAACTAAGAGGTGATAATTATGGTATACGAATATAGTAGAAACGACAGGCAAAAAAGACCCTCATTCTCATCGGAAAATCCTATTGATCCCGAGGTGACAAACAGAGAAAACAACAGACATAGACTCCCGAAAGATAATTATAATAAAGGTAATGGAGATCTATTTTACGGTCTGGCGCTTGAAAGAGGAAAGTATATAAAAGAAACTAATCCTGAATTTAATCAAGACAAACCAGAAAATGCTGCAATGATTATAGATGTTTATAACAATGGCGTATCGATGATTATCTTGAATAGTAATGTAAAGAAAACTTCAACCAATAGGTTACTAAATTTCATAAATAATTTCAAAAAAGATAGGCTACAAAATCTTATGAAAAACCCCGAGAAATATGCAAAAGATATTAAAGTCAAGAATGATCTACGGGAAAAGATTTCCTCAAGAGAAATAGAAAAGTATCCATTATGGAATGATTATTTTGAAGCAGGGATTAGAAATAAAAAATTTAATATTGCTGACATATTTAAAGAAACAGCCAGTCAATATAATTCTGATTATTATCATACATGGCATATACAAGGAGGAAATTCTGCTCCCAGATTACTCTGGAAAAGAGGAAGTAAGCTGGGTATAGAAATGGCGGCAAGTAATCAGAGAACAAAGATCCATTTTATTCTTGATGGCCTGAATATTGAACAAGTTGTGAATAAAATAAAAGGTCCTACCCCTTTAGAAGCAGGACCCGGTGAGTCAATTACCGCTTCCGAACTACGTTATGCCTACCGAAATAGAGCAAGATTAGCCGGAAGAATTCATTTCTATGAGAATGGTAAAGAAACCATTGCACCATGGGATAAAGACCCAGACTTATGGCAGAAATACACACGTGGCTGCTCCCCGCCGTAAAAAACGGCGAGGCTTCCCACTTCTCAGGCCGCAACCGTTGGTGCAACGGATTTACGCAGGCCTCCATGAGCAGAGACGACGTGTCCCGCCGCCTGTAATTTGCTTTTAAAGCGGGGGAATTTTACCCGTTTTTGGAAGAAATTTTGAAACACCCTGTCCAGATTAATGACCGACTGCTAAATTAGACATGCCTGAGGATCTCCACGATTTTGTTTTATCTAGCAAAAACTTTGATCATGCCTCAGGCACTAAGTTCCCTTCTTAAGCAAACCTCAGGTTACTTACAATTACCGTAAAGCATCCATTTAATTAAGCGGTAGCATCTGAAATCAATTGGGTTGCCGGCACATCCTGTCCAAATCCTCGCAGCCCAACCACATGCACATGTTCGTGGTTTTTAAACACTTTACGCACCAGTTTATAAGTGGTCCCTTTTTCAGGGCTGATATTTTCCGGGGCGGCGATAATTAACTGCATTTGCAGGCGCTCACATAGTTCAAACAAGGTAGCGATAGATTTAGCATCCAAACGCGCCGCTTCATCAAGGAATAACAACCGACAAGGGGAAATATCTTTACCACGCAAACGACGGGATTCTTCTTCCCAACTCTGTACCACCATCACCAAAATCGACATGCCGGTACCGATCGCTTCACCTGTCGATAGCGCCCCACTCTCTGCTTTTAACCAGCCATCCGATCCACGGTTAACTTCAACATCCAGTTCCAGATAGTTGCGATAATCCAACAGCTCTTCACCTATGGTTTGCGGTAAGCGTTGACCGATATCCACTTGAGGATTCAGGCGCTGATAAAGTTTTGCCATTGCTTCCGAGAAGGTTAATCGCTGGCTGTTAAAGAGATCCTGATGCTGTTCTTGCTGTTCAGACAACACATCCAGCAATAGCGCGTGGCTTTCACGCACGTTCACATTTAACCGCACACCACGGACTTGTCCGAAGGAAACGGCTTGCAGCCCTTGGTTTAGCATGCGGATTCGGTTCTGCTCACGTTGAATGGTTTTACGGATAATATTCGCCACGCTCTTCGAACTAATGGCTAATTTCTGCTCTCTGGCTGTCAGCTCTTCCGTCAGACGGGCTAATTCAATTTCCATCTGTTCAATGGCATCAACAGGATCGTCAGTACGGATAATATCCTGACGAATACGTTCACGCAGATGCTGATAAACAGCAATAAAGAACTGTACCTTACGTTCAGGCCGTTTGGGATCTTCCGATAAACGCAAAGCATCACGCAGATGTTCGTTATCAGCCACCGCCAGACGCAACGCACCCAACGCTTTATCCGACATGGAACGTAACGCGCCACCCTCCATATACGCCAGTTCACGGCGGTGCAGGCGACGCTCAACGCCATTGTCTTTCACCATCCGCATCACTGCGCACCAGCCGGCTTTAGCAGAAACCACCTGTTCACGGATCTGATAGTAATCGCGTTCCAGTTTCCGCAGTTTTTTCTGCACGCTTTCCATTTCCGCTTCACAGAAGGCGATCTGCTTCTCAAGCTGATTGACTCTGGAACGGTTAGCGCTGAGTGCTTCATGGAGTCGATCACGACGCTCGCGAGCACGAATTTCAGCATTCGCATCCGCCTGCACACCGATATCTTTCATCTCCTGTAACAACTCTTTCAGCATATCCTGTTTGGTTTCATAGGAACTTTTCAGGGATGCCAGCACCTGATTAAACTGGGAATACTGCGCTTGCTGTTGACGCAGTTGTTCACGGGCGCGGCTGCGATCCGATTCCGCATGTTCCAGACGCTGACGCAGTTTGTCATTCAGATCCGCATTTTCACTGAGCATACCCGCAGAATCACTGTAGCTGAAATGCGCACGGCGCTGTACGACTTCCACCAGCGCAAAAGCCTGTTGTTTAGCCTGATGCTGACTGTGTTTGGCGGTTTCATAATCCTGCTGCAACTGTTCATGTTGCTGTGGATCACTTTGCAAAACCGCAACCATCGGTTCCAGTTTTGTCAACGCCGAACTATGTTGTTGCAGGAAACGCGCCGCTTCCTGCGCTTCGTCCAGCTCTTCGCGCACTTCTTCTACGCGATCAATTAAAGTTTCATCCAGTAACAGAGTCACTTGAGGGATCAGGCGGTTTAATGTCGTCAGGCTTTCTTTCGCCTGTGCATATTGCTGACGCTGCTGTTGAGTCTGATCTTCAAACCGGGACACTTCACGTTCCAGTTCCGTGTGACGCTGTCTCAGTTCACGGATTTCGGCTTCCGGATCGGTATCAAATGCCACCGACAAGTGTTTACCCACAAATTGACCGAATGCCTGATGCGCACGCTGAATTTTCTGTACATCAAAAGAGAGCGTGGCATAACGCTCTGCCAGGGCATCACGCTCCAGGTTCAAGGCTTCCAAGCGGTTTTCTCTGGCAGCGCGACCAAACAGCGGCAATTCAGGATAACGGGAATAACGCCATTGGCGGTCGGAAGATTTAACCAGCACCGCATTAGTCTGCTCTTCGGCATTAAATACGCTGTCATCAAAGGATTGCGGATCCCCTTCAATTAAGTAGAGATCTTCCGGGCAATCCTCCAGCGTTTCAAGATGTGGACGTACCAGGGAAAGATCCGGCACCACAATGCCGTGGCGCGCCGGTCCATACAGGGCCGAGAAATAAGGCGCATCATCAATGGTGATATCGTCATAAATTTCTGACAGCAACACCCCGCCGAAACGTTCTGCCAAGGCAATCATCCGGCTGTCTTCCGCGCCGCTTGGCTGACTGAGGCGCTCAATTTGCTTTTCCAGCTCACGTTTTTGCGCCGCAACTTCATCACGCTCTACCGTGGCTTCACGCTCACGCTCAAGCAGCTGCTGCATGTATTCAGTCATGTCATTACTGCTTGCCAGCGTCTCACCACTCTGTTCACACAGTTGATTCAGGGTATCCTGCGCAGCCAGCCAGACCGGTGCACGGGCAGTCAGTGATTGAATTTTCTGTTTCAGTTGTTCAAGCGCCTGACGCATCTCCATACGACGCTCACCGCTTTCATTAACACTTAAACTTAACGCTTCCTGCCGAGCTTCAAGTTCATTTTGTAATCCTTCCAGATCTTCGGCCTGATATTGCTGTCCCTGACGTTTACAAAATTCGCTTAATACACGTTCCGCATTTTGTTGGTTGTTCAAGCGCTGCTCCAATTCAGCCAACTGCATGCGTAACGGCTGAACGCGATCCGCCAGATGTCTCTGTGATGACCAATCACGCAGCAATTCCCGGGCATTCTGCCATGCTTCACTGCGGTTGATTTCGCCAACCATGCTTTTAACCAGTTGATATGCCTGCTCAAACTGGCTATGAGCCGCATCAGCAACACTTAATTTCTGTTCCAACACCAACAGGGATTCTGTCGCCTGCTGCTCTTTAGCCTGAAAGGTTTCCAGCCATTCTTCTGCGTTATCAACGGAAAGATCCGGTAACCGGCAAAACTCACGGGCGCGTTCCAGCGCTTGTAATGCCTGTTGATACTGAATAGCCCGGGTTTGCTGAACATCCAGCGCCTGCTGGTAATCCGCCAACTGGCTTTTCAGTTCATCCACTTCCTGTTCCGCCGCTTCCGCTCTGGCTTCATCTTCAGCCTGAAGCTCTCCTGCTTCTTCGACAACGTCTGTCTGTTCCTCCAGACGGTAAGACAACTCTTCCAGATCCACCTGATAACGGTCGATTTTTTCCTGCTGGCGCATGGCGGTCTGCACCAGATTCAAGTGGTCACTGGCAGCCTGATGATCAGTTTCTAAATCAGAAGAGGCGCCACTCTGTTCAGCCAGCTCGCGGGCCATTTCGACATGACGATACTGCTCAGTCGCCAGTTGTTTATGGCTGCCAAACAGTTCACCACGCAATGCTAACGCTTCATCCAGATGAGTACGACGCTCATTAGCATGGCGCATATAGTCGGCAGAAACGTAGGCAGTCGCTTCGGTGATCAAATGTTTGAACAGATCGCGATCAGATTGGGTTACCCGAATGGCTTCCAGCGTTATGCGGTTTTCGCGCAATGCGGCTTCCATATCCTGAAATGCCTTCCGGACACCACTGTTTTCCGGCAACAGGTAATCGCGCAGGGAGCGGGTAATCGCACTGGAGATACCACCGTACAGAGAAGCTTCGATCAGACGATAAAATTTGCTGCGATCACTGGCTGAACGCAGGCGTTTGGGGAGCACGCCCAAATCAAACATCTGCGCGTGATAATCCGTGATGGAGCTAAATTGTTTGAACTGCACGCCTTCCATTTCATCAAGACGGTCTTTCAGTTCATTCAACGGCAATACACGCGCCTGCCTTTCACCCACATTTTCAGTCAGTAGCTGAGTGGGTTGGATAGCGGTCGGCAAGCCCTGAATCATAAAAGGTTTGATATCAACTTTTCGGTCACGGCCCGCCACCTGTTGCAATCTCACCCCAACCACCACCCGCTGATGGCGGGAGTTGATCACATCCAGGGTTGAGTAACAGACTCCCGCACGCAGCTTGCCGTGTAAACCTTTATCACGGGAACCGGAAGTGGCGCCAGCTTCGGTGGTGTTACGGAAATGGAGCAGCGTCAAATCAGGGATCAGCGCTGTGACAAATGCCGCCATCGTGGTGGATTTACCCGCGCCATTGCCGCCTGATAAGGTGGTCACCAGTTCATCAAGATCAAAAGTTCTGGCAAAAAAACCATTCCAGTTAACCAGCGTCAGCGAACGAAATTTACCGCGTTCAATCATGGTTGTTCATCTCCCGCACCTTCTGCTGAGTTATCCGGTGTTTCATCATTTTCACTGTCATCAAGCGACAAGCTGCCTTCAACCGGCATTGCCTCACCATCACGGATCATCCTCAGTTGTACTTCTCGAGGATCGTCGCCACTGCGTACATCAGCACCAAAACGGAATACCGCCTCAGTGATGGTAAATTTGTTGTTGTCATTCGGCAGGAAATAGACCATGCCCAAGCGACGCAGACGGTTGAGCGTCGTGCGCACTTTTTCCTGTAATTTCTGTTTATCCAGATCCGAACCAGAAGAACGCTGGTTGACAAACTTCATCAGTTTGCCTTCATCAGCCAGTGAGATCAGTTCTTCATACAGTTCCTGAGAGGTAAAAATCCCCTGATTAGTCAACCGTTCCGGGCTGAGATAGAGATAACAGAGGATTTTGCCTACCATCATATCCAGCTCTGATAGTACCGAACGGGGGATCAATGTGGTCGAACGGGGCCGCAGATAGAAGAAGCCTTCCGGTGCACGGACCAACTCCACATTGTAGCGGGCGTAAAATTCTTCCAATTGCTCCTGAAAATCCATCAGAAAAGCGTGATTATCAAGATCATCTATCCCGATATGACGGCCCGCGCGCAGCTGGCTGTCCAGTTCCGGGAAAAGTGAATCGGCTAACGCCTGTGCCAGTTTAACCGGCATAAATTGTTCAATATGTGTCGATGACATGTGCCTGTACCTTGGCTCCGTAATCATTAATCGCTAACCATTCCGCTGGCAACCCAGAGAAATCCGCTTCTGCAACCCCCAACCGCACAGCCTGATCCACCAAAATACGCGCCACATCAAAGTGACGGGGAAGCGGATGTTGAGCAAGGTAGTCTCTTAGCACCGTCCCCAAATCCAGCGGGCGTTGCTCCTGCTGATATACCAACAGGGCTTTTTCAATCATGGCTGCCAGTTGATCGTTTATTTCACTGAATTCTTCATATTCCAGTTCTAGCGGCAGTTCGCCGGTCACTTCCTCATTACGTAACGCCAGTTCTTCATCACGCATATCCAGCAAACGCTCTGCGTTGGCAACGGTGAGGGTCCACGGGTTATCAAAATAGTGCTGCACTGATTGACGTAAGCGCTGGGAGAAAATACGGTTTTTATCCATATCAATCGCGGTACGGATAAATTTGTGAACGTGGCGGTCGTAGCCGATCCATAAGTCAATCGCCTGCTGACCCCAACTGATAATACGGTCCAGTTTACTTTGCAAATCAAATACCAGTTTATCAACCAGTTCTGATCCTCCACTGCCCATATTCGCATCCTGAATACGCAGCAAATTGGCCTGTAGCTTATCGCCCGCCGCTTCCAGTGTGTCTTGCAGCTCCCGCAATGTCCCTGATGTTTCTGATAACAATTGTTCGCAGTTAGCAATCGCTGCTTGCCAATCTTGATTCAGCAACGCTGCGATATCTTCTTTAACGAAGTTTTGCTGTTCGTCCATCAGACGTTGGGACATATCAATGCTATCGAAAATTTCCGCGACAGAATATTTTAGCGGCGCAAAGACGTTGCGATGCCAATGAAATTCATCTCCCCCTTCTTCCGCCGCCTCTGCCGCCCGGTGCAGCTCATTTGCCACAATCGAAAGCTGCATAGAGAGGCGTAAGGTAGAAAATTCCCGCTGACGAATGTAGTAGTCACTGATACTGATGCCAAGCGGTGTTAAGCGATAGATTGCGTTGCCATCGGCCAGTTCGCTGGTAAAACGGTTAAGCAGTTTCTGGCGCACCATGTCATTGATAGCATTATTAGCCCGCACCGCGACGGATTCCGCAGTTTGTTCGAATCCTTTGCAAACTTCACGAAAAGCGTCAATCAGTTCCCCTTCGCTCATCTCACCATCAAGACGCTCGCTGTTTAATACCGCGATTGCCATCAGAAAAGCCAGCCTTTCCACCGGCAAGGAGATGGAAAAATCATTTTTCCTGGCCCAAGACACCAGTTCCGGGATAGTCTGGGAATATTCACTCATAATACATCCTTTAACGCTGGCTTGCGTGCCATTACATGAATGTAACGCCCCAAACTGATATAAGGCTCCTGTCGGCAATAACGCTGCTCTAATTCCAGTAACGCTGGAAAGTTCTTGCTCTGTAATTGGCGACTTTGCAAATAGTCGTGAAAAACACGCACACCGGTTTTACCAGTAATCACCATATTTAATTCATCAAGCCATTGATATACCTGTTCAGGCGCCAACGGATTCTGAGGAGACAGTGAACGTTTTCTGCGACGCGGCATATTGGGGGTCGCCAAATGAAAATTGCCTAAAATAGCATTACGCATGACCAAGCCATTGGCATTGTAAAACATTAAAGACAGAGCGCCGCCAGGATTAATGATATTCGTTAACACTTCTATTGCATATTTCTGATCGGTAATCCATTCCAGTACTGCATGAAACAATACCAGATCTACCGGCTGTTCTATATATTGGTTAATTTCCTGTACCGGGCTTTGTATAAATTGCATATTTTGGCTGACCCCTTTTTCTTCAGCGGTCAGCTTTGCCCGTTGGATCATTTCTTCTGATAAATCGCAAAGTATCACCTGATGACCCAGTTCAGCTAATTGACATGCCATATTCCCTTCACCGCCACCCGCATCTAAAATACGTAGTGGACGTCGTGGTAATTGAGCCAGTAATTCGCTGATATCCTGCCAGACAACGGCTTGCCTGATTTTACCTTTGGTTGTGCCGTAAATATTACGAGAGAATTTGTCTGCAATATCATCGAAATTGCGATCCCGCATGAAAAACTGCCTCACTAATGGAATAGATCTGATTTATCTGTTGAGATTTCATTATGCTAGCTGCTATTTTGGCACAGCATTCATTGGCATAACCACTTTTGACTACAAATCGTGGGCCATATGGCTATAATTCAATCAAATTAAGGCAAATAAATGCTATTTTTATTTAAAAAGTACCTGGGTGCAATGGTAATGCCTCTGCCATTAATATTACTGATTTCACTTGCTGCCTTATTCCTGTTGTGGTTTACCTGTTGGCAAAAAACAGGGAAAACGGTTCTGACGTTCAGTTGGCTTGCTCTGCTTCTGCTCAGTCTACAACCCGTTGCCGATAAGCTACTGTTACCATTGGAATCGGTTTACGCTAAAGCCTACCAACCTGATCCCAGTAATATCAATTCACCGGTTGATTATATCGTCGTTCTTGGTGGCGGCTTCACTTATAACCCAAATTGGGCGCCCAGTTCAAACCTGTTCAACAACAGTTTGCCGCGGGTAACAGAAGGCATCCGTTTATATCGCCTCAACCCCGGCGCTAAAATGGTCTTTACCGGCGGTTTGGGAGTAAATGCTAAAAGCAACGCGGAAGTCGCCGCTATAGTAGCACAATCTCTGGGCGTGCCCGCAGAAGATACTATCGCACTGACAAAACCCGTGGACACTGAGCAAGAAGCGAATGAGGTTGAAAAATTGATTGGCAAGCGCTCTTTTATTTTGGTCACCTCCGCCAATCATATGCCGCGGGCGATAACTTTCTTTAAACAACGTGGATTGAACCCCATTCCCGGCCCAGCAAATCAATTAGCAATCACATCCTCTTTACATCCCTGGGAAAAATACCTGCCCTCTGCTTATTTCCTCTCTCATTCAGAGCGGGTATGGTATGAAACTTTAGGTACTATCTGGCAGCGTATTAAACCGTCGAAAAGTTCAGAACCCCCACAAACATCAGAGCATGCTCAACCGGTAAATGATCCGCAAACCACACCTTGAAATAACATGGAGAAACGAAAGCGCAAATAGTAATAAAATGAGGCGCTTTCGTTAACCCAAGAATGAGCTCAAATAAGTCATTAGATCTCAGCAAAAACTTTCCTGACTGCGGCTAAATCTTCTGGCGTATCAACCCCCGCACCCGGCGCTTTCAGTGCAATACCAACATGGATCTTCTCGCCGTACCAAAGTACCCGCAATTGTTCCAGCATTTCAATTTGCTCTAACGGGCTTGGCGCCCATTGCACATAACGACGGATAAAACCCGCGCGGTAGGCATAAATACCAATATGACGCAGGAAATTATCGCCAATCATTTCCCGTGATTGCATAAAACGGTCACGTTCCCAGGGAATCGTCGCTCTGGAGAAATAGAGGGCATAACCCTGTTTATCCATCACCACTTTCACCGCATTAGGGTTAAAGGCTTCTTCCGCATCACGAATTTTCACCGCCAAAGTTGCCATTCCGGCTTTACAAGCCGCCAGATTCTCTGCGACTTGTTTAATAATCTCTTCAGGAATTAATGGTTCATCACCCTGAACATTGACAATAATTTCATCATCGGAGAATTGATATTTTTCAATAACTTCTGCTAACCGTTCAGTACCAGAATGATGATTCTCGTTAGTCAAACAAGCCTCACCACCCGCAGCCGCAACCGCATCAGCAACGTCGTGATTATCAGTTGCCACAATAACCCGTTCAGCGCCAGAACGCATGGCGCGCTCCATAACCCGCACAATCATTGGCTTACCATGAATATCAGCTAATGGTTTACCGGGTAAACGGGTAGAAGCAAAGCGGGCAGGAATAATAACGGTGAACATGCCTTATTTTCCCTCATCCAGAGGTAATTCACGGGCTTCGAGGTCTAACAAAACGGGAATGCCGTCACGCACAGGAAATGCCAATCGATCCAACTTACAGATAAGTTCAAAATTCTCTTTATCGTAACTGAGCTTGCCGTTACATACAGGGCAAGCAATAATTTCGAGTAAACGGTGATCCATATACATCCCCCAGATTATGGAGCTTTCATTTGATGCGGCTCAGAATAACATAAGCCTGGTGTCACCGTTAACTCTTGTTATTTGATCTTTCGATCCTTTTCCCAATATCATTCACAAAGATCCAGATAGAGGAAATGTGAAGGTTCAGAACTATCTCAGTAGATGTTATGCTTTTGTCTGAGAACCGATTTAGCTCTCTCTTTAATCATAAAGAACAACAAATAAAATAATCTAATGAGATGAAGTCTTAAAATGCAATGACATCGGTTGCAGTTAAGCTATAACCGTTGCGAGTAATTGAAAATTCTACATTTTGTCCTTCTGTGAGTGATTTGCTTTTTGTATTAGCAATCGCTTTTCTTCTGACCAATATGTCTTGTCCCCCATCTTGTGGAGAAATAAAACCATATCCTTTATTCTCATCAAACCATTTCACTCGGCCCATCTTTAATTGTAATGTCATGATAAATCCCCCATTTGCTCATCTCACAATAATTTAATTTATTGTTTTTGATGTTTTTACCCTTTATTAAGTTTTCGAATAGAACCTCGTCTCAGTTTCAATACGTTAAAATACACTTAATTCGAGTAGCACATTTGTTTAAGAATGGATACAAACAACAAGTATCCTTGCTAACATTGCCGATGACTGAACCAAGTTCACACAACGGTTGTTCATCCACAATGCATCGTTTTAATATCATTTAACAATGACAAAAAATCAAATAAATCTGGAATAATTACTGAAATTTTATGAATTGGTAAGAGGAGAACGGCTTGAATTTGCTTCCAATAATGAATCTATTTTATTCAACATTGCCTGCCCTTTTTCCTCGGGTAATTGGGCATCTACCGGTAAATACCACCAATTTGACCGGGCAAATTTAAAGCACTTAACAGCATCTTTTTCCGTCATGAGTAAATTCTGGTTTGTATCAGCCAGATGACTCAACTGCTCTTCGGTGTACATTTGATGATCGGCAAATGCATGCTCTTTTTGCAAGTCAGCCCCCAACTGTTGCAGGGTAGCAAAGAACCGTGGTGGATGCCCGATTCCTGCCATAGCAACAGCGTGAGGTATGAGATGCACAGCTCTCTTTTCACCACTAACCATATTCACCGCCAGCCTGCCGGCTAATGTCATTGATAATTCGCCTGATTGAGGAGTACCGCCGTTGGTAATAATGGCATTAACCCTATTCAACCGCCCGGATAACTCACGCATCGGGCCAGCAGGAAGCCACCAGCCATTACCAAAGCGACGTACGCCATCAATGACCACGATTTCAAAATCCCGTTGTAAAGCATAATGCTGTAGACCATCGTCAGTAACGATAATATCCAATGGCGTATCTGCCAGTAACGCTTTTACGGCTTTAACCCGTTTTGGCGCAACCGCCACCGGTGCGCCAGTACGACGATGGATCAGCACAGGTTCATCACCTGCCTGAGCCGTAGTTATCTTGTCCGTCACCAACAAAGGATAATTTTCTGCTTTACCGCCATAGCCACGGGACACAACACCAACCCGGTAACCTTTTTTCTGCAACTGTTCCACCAGCCAGATAACAACCGGGGTTTTACCATTGCCGCCGGCAGTCAGATTACCCACCACCACAATAGGTACAGGCGCTTTCCAGGATTGACTCAACCCGGCTTTATAACTCAATCGCCGTAAGCCGCTTATCAGCCCGTAAAGGGCTGAAAAAGGTAATAACAGCAAATAAAGCCATGAACGGCCTGACCATATGCGTTCAATCATTGCCCAAATTGCATCCGATGTAGTTGTGAGTAAACCCCATTGTTCTCCAACAGAGAGGGGTGGTTACCTCGTTCAACAATATGCCCGTCTTCGATAACCAGAATTTCATCCGCTTTTTCAATGGTTGAAAGACGATGTGCGATAACCAGTGAAGTTCTGTTTTTCTGCAATTCATCCAATGCCGCCTGAATTGCCCGCTCAGATTCAGTATCCAATGCTGAAGTTGCCTCATCAAGAATCAGAATCGGCGAATCACGCAACAAGGCGCGCGCGATGGCAATACGCTGACGCTGCCCCCCCGAAAGCAGAACACCATTTTCACCGATCATGGTATCCAGACCGTTATCCAACTTCCTGATAAAGTCCATTGCATAGGCCATCTCTGCCGCCTTCTCAATCTCTTCGCGGCTGTATTGGTTTTCACTAGCATAAGCAATATTGTTCGCTACCGTGTCGTTGAATAAATGAACATTTTGCGATACCAGAGCCACCTGGCTACGCAAAGAGGAAAGCGTATATTCCCGTAAATCATGACCATCAAGCAAAATGTTACCTGCGCTGATATCATAAAAACGGGTCATCAAATTGGCTATTGTGGATTTACCAGAACCCGATCGCCCTACCAGCGCAATAGTTTTGCCGGCCGGGATAGACATGGAAATATTTTGTAACGCCGGCAGTTCTTTAGTCGGGTAGCAGAAAGTGACATCACGGAACTCAATATTCCCTTTCGCTTTTTTAAGCTCCAATTTGCCGTCGTCTTTTTCCTGTTCCATATCCAGAATAGCAAACAGAGTCTGACAGGCAGCCATACCACGCTGGAATTGCGCGTTAACATTAGTCAAAGATTTCAATGGGCGCATCAGCGCAATCATTGATGAGAATACGACGGTAATTTTACCGGCGGTCAGTGTTTCCATAATATCCGGAAAGCTTGCCGCGTACAGGACGAAAGCCAAAGCAAACGAAGCAATAAGCTGAATAATCGGATCAGAAATTGATGAAGCGGAAACCATCTTCATACCTTGCTGACGCATACGGTTACTGACTGTGTTAAAGCGCTCAGCTTCTACTTTCTGCCCGCCGAAAATCAGCACTTCTTTGTGCCCTTTCAGCATCTGCTCCGCACTGGCGGTGACTTGCCCCATGCTGTTCTGCATATTTTTACTGATACTGCGAAACCGCCCCGATACGACACGAATAACTAATGACACTATCGGCGCAATCACAATCAGGATCATAGATAGCTGCCAGCTATAGTAGAACATCAGGATAAACAGGCCGATGATTGACGCCCCTTCCCTGACCACGGTAATCAGTGCACTGGAAGAGGAGGAGGCCACCTGTTCAGAATCATAAGTAATGCGGGAAAGCAGAGTCCCAGTAGATTGTTGATCAAAAAATGACACCGGCATCCCCATCATATGGCTGAACAGACGACGACGCATCTGCATAACCACTTTACCGGAGACCCAGGAGATACAGTAACTTGATACAAACCCGGATAGCCCACGCATAATCATCAAAGCAATCACAACCAGCGGCATCCATTTCAGCACATCACTGCTTGCTTTGCCGAAACCTTCATCAAGTAAAGGCTTAAGTAATGAAAGCATTAACGTATCACCGGCAGCATTAAGGATCAGTGCAACCGCAGCAACTATCAGCCCAATCTTAAAAGGAAAAATGATTGGCCATAGTCGGCGAAAGGTCTGCCAGGTAGAAAGGTCTTTATCATTCATTATTGAGTTACCAACACCAAAAGAAATAGCGGGTTATTCTACTCATGATCACCACGAATACCAAACCACTGATGATACCAACGTGACATAATTTGTTGCCTGTAGCCCACAATTTCAACGTAATCGCCATAAAAACAACCGGTTATCTGCCCGGACACTGCGGTAGTACGCCATTCTGCCCCGGCCTTACGATAACGCCGTTGCACTTTGACCGAAGGGAGCCGCCACGGGCTATAGCGTGCAACAGAGGCCAATGCATATTGCGGCGCCACAGTATGAATAAAAGCAGCTGTAGATGATGTGTTACTGCCATGATGTGGAACTTGCAATATTGTCGATCTTAAATTCTCTTTTTCTATTCCCAGCAGCTTATATTCCCCTTGCTTTTCCAAATCCCCAGTCAAAAGCAGGCTATATTTACCATCGTCCACACGAATAACGCAGGATTCATTGTTACCCGCATGTAATGATCTTGCCGGCGGCCATAATACTCGGAAGCTCAACCCTTGCCAGAGCCACTGTTCACCGCGTATACATGGAAGATGTTGCTGATTAATTAAAGAACTTCTCACAGCAATACCTGGATATTTTTGTTGTAAGAATGCTAACCCGCCCGTATGGTCAAGGTGATCATGACTGATAATAATCTGCTCCGGCGTTAATCTGTGCCAACGCAAATAAGGGATTATCACCCTCTCAGCCATACTGCCGGTTTCCCAACGATTACCGGTATCAAAAATCAGCGCCTTGCCCTCTTTTTCAATGATAACAGCCAACCCATGCCCAACATCCAGCATAGAAAACCGCCATAAATATTCTTCGTTGCGTCTCAGATAACAGAGCATGACCCCTAAAGAAATGCCAATCAGCAATTTGTATGATCGCCACCAGGCGAATCGCCAGATAATGACAATAAACCAGGCAATAAATGTGATTAATAGCGGAAAACGGCCAGTTTCACGCCATGACTGTTGCAAAACTGGCAAAGGAATCAAAGAGAAGGTCACAGAATAATCGACTAATTGCCATAATAAAGCCTGAATAACAGGGTAAAAAGTGCTTATTAATGCCAGCATAATCAACGGAACAGTAATAAAAGAGATAATTGGCACAGCCCAAAAGTTAGCAAATAAAGCGGCAAAATTAACGCCATGAAATAACAATAGCTGGAGGGGAATAAGCATCAGCATCATACCCATTTGCATATATAACCCACGCAGCCATAGCCACTTCCAGCCATAACGAAATGGTTCAGTCAACGGCGCCCAGTAGAACCAGAACATCAGAGCCATCACAGCAAAGAAGGAGAGCCAAAAACTATCAGAAAGCACGGTCAGGGGATCAAATAAGAGAATAATTGCCGCTGTCCATAATGCCCACTGCCAAGGAAAACACAGAATATTTCTGTAGCGTAGATAGAGCCAGAGAGTTAAGCCAAGTAATGCGCGAATAGCCGGAATTCCCCAACCAGATAGCCAGACATAATTCATTGCCGCTATCCAGCCGGTAATCAGTGGGAATTTGTGCCCTATCCAGCGTACCGGAAAGAAGAGTTGCAATAACCTTGCCATTCCCCAGCCAAACATGCTGGCAACGGTAATATGCAACCCTGAAATTGCCATAAGGTGAGCCGTACCTGTCTGTTGTAATAATAAGTTATCCTGTTTATTTAGCCATTGACGCTCACCGAATGCCAATGCCATTGCAATGCCGCTGTGTTTTAACTCACGCATAGCCGGAGCAATATGACTGACCAATTGCTGGCGTAAGCTACATTTCCCGTCAATTAATTCAGCGTGAATCACTTTCCCTGTTAGAGGCTGGCGGATAGCTAATGCCCTGCGCTGGCTATCATAACCCGCTTGATTTAGCTGACTATGAACTGGCCGTAATTTCATTTTTAGTTGCCATTTTTGACCGGCACACAGAGATTCAAGCGAAATATTCCAATAAGCAGAGATATACAGTGGTGGGAAAATAACTTTATTTTCATCTGCAACAATACGCAGAAGGACCCTGTTTTTTCCTTCATTGACTTCATCACCTAATGACAAGCTCTCAACAATTCCCTGCGATAAGCGCTCTTTCTCACTAAGATAGATTATTTGTTCGAGCAGATGATTTCCCTGCCAGCATCCGATAAGAAATGCCAGCAATGAAATTGATACCATCCGGAAAAGACAGGATGGCAAAAACAAACAGAATAAAGCCAGTAATATCAATGCAATAATTTGCTGTTTTTGCGGTAATTCAGACAGAAAAAGCAAGGGTATAATACCGGCAATAATGGCTACCGCAGCCTGATTCACACTGATTACCGGAACAGGCTGTTTCCCGTTTATTGTTATCTTGTTTATCAAGACTGAAAACCGCATCCTTGTTCACCCTATCCTTACCCTTTTATTTTACTCAACAAAGTATTTCTTTTTATTTAAAAGGTAGCCAGAGATATCAGAAGAATTATCAAACACCTTCGCAGATTAATTTTAAGTTAAGAATAATTTCATAGAAAAATGTGAGCAGCTTCGCAAACAGTCAGGATTTGGCATATTAATTTTTATTTTCTCTCTTTATATCCAGCACAAACATCGAATAAAATACACTGCGAATTCATGCCTGTACTACAAACACAAACGCGCAATATAAGCTATCAAGGAGTTATATTATCTATTTATTATTACCATTAAATTTGTTGTTTTTTGAAATCATTAGTAAAGGCTGTAAAACAATAAGATAACTATATGTAAAATAAAAAACCATTACCATCAGGTATTATCTCTATTCTTTAATGCTAATTTGGCAAAATTACATAAATCACTATCTTATTTTTGTGATTAATATCTCATTGATTAAACATAAATAAGATTAGATTACTATTTACACTCTATTTTTATGTGAAAAATCATCAGAAATCATGTTAAATACAAATAAGGTGGTTTTTATGAAAAATGAAATAATTTTATCTAATTCTTTACAAGAGAATGATCTCACTAGACTATTTAATGATGAAGTGTTAGCAATTCATGTAAAAAAATATGTCGATAGTCATATTTCAGACAAGCTGTCTGATTTTTTCCTTTCTCACAAAAATTTGGAACTTCACGCACATGATTTAAAAAAAGGAGACAAAACTATTTTTGTGGATTATGGCGTTGATAGGGTTGGTACATCTTACAACACGACTTTTGGAAAACCCAAAGATAGCGATAGTTATAAAAAATATTTTGAGAACGCGTTATCCGCAATAAGAAATGTCAGAAATTTCTGTGCCCCAATGTTGGCTCCTTTCGATAAATTGCGTTTAGAGTTAGATGAAGTCTGGTCCGCAGGCGCCAGTATTGCAAACTTTGAAGGTAAAAAGATGCACGTTGGCATCGCCAGAGTTATGAAAAGGCCCGAACTCTCTTTCATGGTTGAAAAACAACCTCATTTTGATGGCCTTCAACAACAATCAGTCAATTTGTTAGGGCAATTCTCGGTAAATATATATATAAGAATGCCAGTAAATGGAGGGGAGCTGGAACTGTGGGATGTCCCTGCAATTCCTATCACTGAGTTAATCGAAGATAATGCAGAAAATAATTGGCGAGGCACTCTTCCGCCTTCCTTCCTTATTAAACCAGAGCAAGGAGATTTGATCATAATAAATACCAGAAAACCCCATGCCATTCGTAGTTTTTCCGACGGGTGTAGAATATCATTACAAAGCTTCATTGGATTATCTCTAAATAAACATCTCATGCTATGGAATTGATTATATGGTTGATGTAATGAGTACATTAGGAACGTTTTTTCTTTTAGGATTGGGAGCTGCGGCTCCCGTTGGTCCTATAAATATAGAAATTATGCGCAGACACTTGAATATCAGTTGTCTTCACGCCGTGATTTTCGGTTTAGGCGCTTGCTTTGCCGATATAATTTATTTATTACTTTTAGGTGCTGGAGTATTACAATTATTCTCTGATACTATTTTTATGCCTATTCTGGGTTTTTTAGGTGCATTATTCGTCATTTGGTTTGGTATTACCAGTTTTCTAAATAAGAAAAACGAAGAAAATAGAAATATCATACGAAAGCCCTATCACAGGCAATTTTTTGATGGTGTATTATTAACACTCTTAAATCCGTATAATGTTATTTTCTGGTTGTCTGTAAGTGCTCAACTCAAAAATATTACATCAGATAAATATAGTTTATTTATTGGTGCATCAGGTACAATTATTGGTGTTATATTTTGGGTGGCATTGATTAATGCAGTTATATTTTTCTCCAGGAAAATGCTCAGTCATCGTGTTGTTAAATTTATTAATTATACCAGTGGAGTCATTCTGATTATGCTTGGAATCTATTTCTTTTCATATTCAATAACATTATTCAATCTGCATTTTTCTTAAGCAGGAAACACGGCGCCTGAGGAATAAATAAAACTCTTGACCAACCGAAATTCATGGATATCCTCAGGCATAATTAAAAATGTACTCAAATTTCTCAGCCGAAATAAGCTGTTTTTCAACCAACATAAAAGTTTTTTAAGAAATCACATCAGATTGACAAGATTATGGGGGCAGGTTTTCTTGACATAATAATCAGCTCTTTTATATGAGCCTTTATTAGAACAAAGTGCTGACCTTTTGATCAGCACTTTGTTCTAAATTAATCTAAAACAGCACCCAAAGGTGCTGTTTAGAATAAGCAATAACTTGTATCTTCAAACTTAATCGTAGATATTCACGCGATCACGTAACTCTTTGCCAGGTTTAAAGTGGGGAACGTATTTACCTTCCAGTTCTACTTTATCACCCGTTTTGGGGTTACGACCTACGCGCGCGGCACGGTAGTGAAGAGAAAAACTGCCGAATCCGCGCACCTCTATACGCTCACCATCTGCCAACGTTATTGCCATATGGTCAAGCATTTCTTTCACTGCATCTTCAACGGTTTTGGCCGAAATATGAGATTGCTGGCCAGCAAGTCTTTCGATTAATTCAGACTTGGTCATTAGTACCTCCCTAAACTACCGTACTTGGATAACACTAATATGATGTGTTATCCACCGTTATTAACTTTAATTACTCGCCTTTAGCTGCTTTGAAAGCTTCAGCCATTGCGTTGTTAGCAAAGTTTGTCTCTTCTTGTTTGTTCACAGAAGCGATAGCGTCTTTTTCATCAGCTTCGTCTTTAGCGCGAACAGACAGGTTGATTACACGGTTTTTGCGATCAACACCAGTATATTTAGCTTCAACTGCATCGCCAACGTTCAGAACCAGAGTTGCATCTTCAACACGGTCGCGAGAAGCTTCTGATGCACGCAAGTAACCTTCAACGCCGTCAGCCAGTTCTACTGTGGCACCTTTAGCATCAACCGCGGTAACTTTACCATTAACAATAGCGCCTTTCTTGTTTACAGACAGGTAGTTATTGAATGGATCTTCCGCCAGTTGCTTGATGCCCAAGGAGATACGCTCACGCTCTGCGTCAACTTGCAACACAACAGCAGCAATTTCGTCGCCTTTTTTGTATTCACGAACTGCTTCTTCACCGGTAACGTTCCAGGAGATGTCAGACAAGTGAACCAGACCGTCGATGCCGCCATCCAGACCAATGAAGATACCGAAGTCAGTGATAGACTTGATTTTACCTTCAACACGATCGTTTTTGTTGTGAGTTTCAGCAAACAGCTGCCATGGGTTAGCTTTACACTGTTTCAGACCCAAGGAGATACGGCGGCGTTCTTCGTCGATATCCAGAACCATAACTTCCACAACGTCACCAACATTAACAACTTTGGATGGGTGGATGTTTTTATTGGTCCAATCCATTTCTGAAACGTGTACCAGACCTTCAACGCCTTCTTCGATTTCTACGAAGCAGCCGTAGTCAGTCAGGTTAGTTACACGGCCTGTCAGTTTAGTTCCTTCTGGGTAACGTTTAGCGATTGCTACCCATGGATCTTCACCCAGTTGTTTCAGGCCCAGAGACACACGGGTGCGCTCACGGTCGAATTTCAGTACTTTAACTGCGATTTCATCGCCCACATTGACGATTTCACTTGGATGTTTAACACGTTTCCAAGCCATATCAGTAATGTGCAGCAAGCCATCAACACCGCCCAGATCAACAAATGCACCGTAGTCAGTCAGGTTCTTAACGATACCTTTAACTTCCATACCTTCTTGCAGGTTTTCCAACAGTTGATCACGTTCTGCGCTGTTTTCAGATTCGATAACAGCACGACGGGAAACAACTACGTTGTTGCGTTTCTGATCCAGTTTGATGACTTTAAACTCAAGCTCTTTACCTTCCAGGTGAGTTGTATCACGAACTGGACGAACATCAACCAGAGAACCAGGCAGGAATGCACGGATACCGTTCAGTTCGACAGTAAAGCCGCCCTTCACTTTGCCGTTGATGATGCCGGTAACAGTTTCTGCTTCTTCGTAAGCTTTTTCCAGCATCAGCCATGCTTCATGGCGTTTTGCTTTCTCACGGGACAGAACAGTTTCACCGAAACCATCTTCAACAGCGTCTAGCGCAACATCAATTTCATCACCGACCTGGATTTCCAGCTCACCCTGAACATTTTTGAACTGTTCTACAGGAATAGCAGATTCTGATTTCAGACCTGCGTCAACTAATACAACGTCTTTATCGATAGCAACAACGATGCCGCGAACGATAGCACCTGGACGAGTTTCAATAGATAGCAGGGATTCTTCAAAGAGTTGAGCAAAAGATTCTGTCATGTTAATGATCTTCAAAATTTCAATTTAACGTCCACTTAGCTTCCCGCCGAATGGGGTTGTTTTACATGCCCTGTCACTATTCCCTATGACAAGGTTGTTTGGTTTGTGGGAAAACTTTATTAGCCCACGTACCTAATTTTCAGTACATCACCATCAATTATAAGCTAAAAACTTAAAATTGCTTAGGTAATGAAAGTGTTTTTTTCACATAATTTAGCGCTTTATCGATAACTTCTTCGATAGACATACTGGTTGAATCCAATATTAATGCGTCTTCAGCGGGCGCTAACGGTGCAACTGTCCGGTTACGGTCGCGATAATCGCGTTCCTGTATCTCGGATAAAAGACGTTCAAAGTTAACACTAAAGCCTTTTTCCTGCAACTGTAGCATACGTCTGCGCGCACGTTCTTCCGCGCTGGCATCAAGGAATATTTTCACCGGCGCATCAGAAAACACCACCGTTCCCATATCCCGACCATCAGCAATCAAACCCGGAGCAATGCGAAAAGCACGTTGACGCCGTAACAACGCCTCACGAACCCGGGGGAAAGCGGCTGCCTGTGAAGCAGTATTTCCCACCGTTTCGGTACGAATTTCATTACTGACATCTTCACCTTCAAGTATCACATTTAACTTCCCTTCTTCCGGGACAAAACGGACATCAAGATTAGCCGCCAAAGGAACTAACGCGTCTTCGGACCGAATATCCACCTGATGATGAATCGCCGCCAGCGCCAATACCCGATAAATAGCGCCTGAATCAAGCAATTGCCAGCCTAAAGCTTTCGCCAGTGCCTGACATAAAGTGCCTTTACCCGCGCCACTTGGCCCATCAACAGTTACTACTGGGGCTATCGCCACCATTATTATTCTCCTTTCGCATGGCGAATTCATTCTTCGCCGGATGCTGAATATTTACTCAATAAAACAATCAATAATCTGTAGTTTATTATACGCCATCAAAAAGGAAGCGGCATAAGCGGATTCTACGGTAAGTAGGTATTGATCAAAGAAATACGCTTTATTGAGTCATAATCATCGCCAGTTATGACTTCCGCCGGCTTAATCTTTCCAATTGATTGAAATAATCCGGGAAGGTTTTTGCTGTACAACCGGGATCGAGGATAGTAACCGGTGTATCAGACAGGGCCGCCAGTGAGAAGCACATTGCCATCCGGTGATCATTATAGGTGCCAATTTCTGCCGGTCGTAATCTTTGTGGCGGTATAATCCGGATGTAATCTTCCCCTTCTTCCACCTCCGCACCCACTTTACGCAATTCAGTTGCCATTGCATGGAGCCGGTCAGTCTCTTTCACCCGCCAGTTGTAAATATTGCGAATAACCGTCTCCCCTTCAGCAAACAGCGCGGTCGTCGCGATTGTCATTGCAGCATCAGGGATCGCATTCATATCCATATCAATGCCAGTCAGAGTACCACGTTCACATTCAATGAAGTCATCACCCCAGCGAATTTTCGCCCCCATTTTTTCCAGGACATTGGCAAATTTGGTATCCCCCTGAAGACTGTTTTTGCCAATTCCAGTCACACGCACACTGCCACCTTTGATTGCCGCCGCCGCCAGAAAGTAGGAGGCAGAAGACGCATCACCTTCAACCAGATAGTGGCCGGGAGAGTGGTATTTCTGCCGGCCTTTAATATGGAAAACCTGATATTGATCGTGACTTACGGTAATTCCGAAACTTTTCATTAGCGCCAGAGTGATATCAATATAAGGTTTGGAAACCAATTCACCCTGAATATGAATTTCAGAGTCATTTTCCGCCAATGGCGCAGTCATTAACAACGCAGTCAGAAACTGACTAGAAACACGACCATCTACGGTCGCTTTACCGCCAACAAAACCGCCTTTAATGTGTAACGGCGGATAATTTTCCTGCTCCAGATAATCAATTTCCGCGCCCCCCTGACGCAAAGCATCCACAAGATGACCAATCGGGCGCTCTTTCATCCGGGGTTCGCCAGTGAGAATGACGTCATTTTTGCCAAGGCATAAAGCAGCAGCCAATGGGCGCATTGCGGTGCCGGCATTGCCAAGAAACAGTTCCACCGGCCCTTTGCCGGTAATCACCTCACCCATACCGTCAACTTCACAACAGGTACGATCATCAGACAGACGATAACTGACCCCCAATGCCGTCAAGGCATTGAGCATATGGCGAATATCATCACTATCCAGCAAGTTAGTCAGACAAGTTGTGCCTTTGGCCAAAGCCGCCAGTAATAGTGCACGGTTGGAAACGCTTTTTGACCCTGGCAGGTTAATAGTTCCATTAATGGAGAAAATAGGTTGTAGCGTCAGGGATTGCATAAATAACAGGATCTCCGATTCTCAATTAAATTATTTTTAAGTATAAGTGAGTAATTTTTACGTTTGGAAATATTTCCTTAACCCTGAATATTCCGGGAGCATCTGTTCCCGGTCATAGTTGGCAAGTTAGCCGTTACGGCGCTCAAAATCAGCCATAAAATCAGCCAAAGCCTGAACGCCTTCTATCGGCATAGCATTATAAATAGAAGCACGCATACCGCCGGAAACACGGTGTCCTTTCAGTGCCTGCAATCCTTGCGCCTCTGCTTCTGCCAGAAATTTGCTGTCCAGTGAAGCATCTGCCATTTGGAACGGTATATTCATCAGGGAACGATTTTCAGGGGCAATTTGGTTGCGATAGAAATCACTGTTATCAATGGCATGATAAAGCAGCCCGGCTTTGGCTTGGTTACGTTTTGCCATCTCTTGCACCCCGCCTTGCTCTTTCAGCCACTTGAAGACCAAGCCGGAGAGGTACCAAGCAAAAGTTGGCGGTGTGTTGAACATGGAGTCATACTCCGCCAGAACGGTATAGTCAAAAATAGACGGTGTTTCTTTGCGGGCTTTACCTAATAAATCTTCACGAACAATAACCAGTGTGAGCCCCGCCGGACCAATATTTTTCTGCGCTCCCGCATAAATCATACCATAACGGCTGATATCCAACGGCCCGGAAAGAATTGAGGAAGAGTAATCCGCAATAATAACTTTATTATCATCAAAATCTGGATCTTCATGAATGGCGATACCATCAATGGTTTCATTCGGGCAATAATGGACATACGCCGCATCATTGCTTAATGACCATTCACTGATTGGTTTAACGCCTTTCAAGCCATTAATTTCGTTTTTGATATTAATCACATTCGGCGTGCAATATTTTTTTGCTTCTTTGACTGCACATTCCGCCCAGTAACCGCCATCAATATAATCAGCTTTAACATTGTCACCCAGAAAGTTCATTGGGATAGCAGCAAATTGACCGCGAGCGCCGCCGTGGCAAAACAATACCTTATAATTTTCAGGTACTGACAATAAATCCCGCAGGTCATGTTCAGCTTCTTTTGCTACAGAGATAAATTCTTTACTGCGGTGACTGATTTCCATAATCGAAGTCCCGATACCATGCCAGTTACAAAGCTCTTGTTCTGCTCTGCGCAATACTTCAACTGGTAACATTGCTGGGCCTGCACTGAAATTATATACCTGACTCATTTACTTCACTCCATCTGACGAAATGATAATAATAACAATAAGAATCTGATATATCGGTTGTATCATTCCCCTTTCATTGCTGCAATGGTTATTCAAACGTTGATCAAAACTATCGCAAAAATAGCCAATAAACTTGTTCATTCAGCGCTATCACAGGTGAACTTCTTATTTTTTCTCCTTTTTATTCACCGTCGTTAGAGGGAGGAATAACTTAAATGGCGAATCGGGTAAAGCAATAAAACCGTGATACTGGTAAAATTGCGCTGTATTATCATCTTTTGCGTCAACAAACAGTGCATAAGACGCAATTTCGGAACGAATGGTTCTCTCAAGAGCATCGGCCAGCAACGCTCCACCTAATCCCTGATTTCTGAATGCCCGATCAACGGCTAACCTCCCCATCCGCACTGCCGGCACTGTTGGGTATCGTGGCAGTGTCTTGATCATGGCCGCCGGGAGGTCGGTCAACTGTATACTGGCAGCAGCCAGAGTATAATATCCGGCCACACGGTGATCATGAAGTACAACAAAACAAGCTGCTACACGGCGCCTAACATCTTGACCAACCTGTCTCTGAAAGTAACCATCCAGAGGTTCTGAACCACTGTAGAATGAATCACGATCGTGTTCTTCGTTGAGTTGCATAACATTAAACATCAGGAACTCATTCTGATCGTAACAGAGAGCGGCGACGTGCGAATGCACGCTCAAGCGCCGGAGTAGGTTCCGGTGGATTCAGTAACGCCTGCGCAAAACATGTCTGATCAGCCAGAGACAAACGGAGTACATCTGATTGCTCAATCGCGCGCCGCGCGGCATCTTGTGCAGCAGACACGACAAAATCAGTCATAGTACGTCCCTGAATTTCAGCGGCACGTTTAATCAGGGCATGTAGATCAGGACTCATGCGCGCCTCAAAACGGGCTGTGGAAGTAGCCATAATACACCTCAACTAAAATCGTACGGTAAATTTCCGTACGAGTAATATCTTAACCACTTTTTGGACAGAACACTACCACTGTTAAGCAATTGCTCAAGCAAGAAATATCAGGGCGCATTTCACACCCTCATGCGCCCTTCTGTTATCCCGGAATTCATTCAATATTTAACAAACATCTCGTGAATTTTTACCGGATCATGAGTTTTAGTCAGGGCTAATTGCAAAAGCACTCTGGCCTTTTGCGGATTCAAGCGTTCAGACGCGACAAAACCATATTTGCTATCATCCACTTCCGCATTCTGAGTCACGTAACCCACCGGTACACGGCTTGCTCTCACGACCACAACCCCATCTTTAGCGGCTTTAGCCAGGGTATCGAAAATCGTTTTGTACATATTACCGTTACCCACCCCTGCGCTGACAATCCCTTGATAGCCATCACTCAGTAGTGCTTTCGCTGGCAGATCAGAAGCATTCGCATAGTTATAAACAATCCCGACTTTTGGCAACTTATCCAATTTACTGATATCAAAAATAGCCTTATCCGCTTTCGGCTTCGCTTCAGCGTAATAATTGACTTTGCCATTATGAACAAAACCTTCAGCACCGGCATTAATTGGCTGGAACGCCTGAACTTCCGTCGTACTCATTTTCACCACAGTACGCCCGCTGATAACAGCATCATTCATTGCCATCAACACACCACGGTTGGCTGATTCTTTATCACCCGCAACCACCACAGCGTTATACAGATTCAATGGACCATCAGCGCCAAGCGCCGTAGATGGGCGCATTGCGCCAACCATCACAATCGGTTTCTGGCATTGGGTCGTCAGATCGAGGAAGTAAGCCGTTTCTTCCATCGTGTCTGTACCGTGGGTGATAACAAAACCATCAGTCTCGTCACAATCTGCGTTGATTTTCTTCGCCAGTGTCAGCCACACCTGATCATTCATATCTTGTGAGCCAATACTAAACACCTGCTCACCTTTCAGGTTGGCGATATCTTTGATTTCAGGAACAGCATTGACTAATACATCAATCCCAACTTTTCCAGCAACATAATTGGATTCTGTTGCAGATTTGCCCCCGCCTGCAATCGTTCCTCCTGTTGCTAAAAGCGTAATATTTGGCAAAGCAATAGCTGAACCGCTGATTAATGCCAATAAACTGGCTAAAGCTGTGTGTTTCATCTTTTTCATACTGCTTTCCTTAATAAAAAATATCCTATTTGATTATGAATGATAATATCAGTAAATCTGCGATGCATACCAGACTTTAGCTACTGAAAAAAAACTCGTATGATGAGCGTTCTGTAATGAGCCCCCATAAGTGAATACCATGACGCAAACCTTTATTCCCGGCAAAGACGCCGCGCTGGAAGACTCAATCAATAGCTTTCAGCAAAAACTGCAACATCTTGGCTTTAATATCGAAGAAGCCTCCTGGCTGAATCCGGTCCCTCATGTCTGGTCAGTGCATATCCGCGACCGCGATTGCCCTTTATGTTTTACCAATGGCAAAGGCGCAAGTAAAAAAGCCGCTTTAGCTTCTGCTTTAGGGGAATATTTTGAACGTTTGTCAACCAACTATTTTTTTGCTGATTTCTACTTAGGACAAGCTATCGCTAACGGTGATTTTGTCCATTATCCCAATGAGAAATGGTTTGCTCTACCAGAAGATAATTCCCTGCCGGAAGGTATTCTGGATACCCGGTTACGTCAGTTTTACGATCCTGAGAATGATTTATGTGCAAGTCAGTTAGTTGATTTGCAATCAGGTAATGAAGAGCGCGGGATCTGCTCACTGCCATTTACCCGTCAATCTGATCATCATACCGTTTATATTCCAATGAATATTATTGGCAATCTTTATGTTTCCAATGGTATGTCAGCAGGCAATACAGTCAATGAAGCCAGAGTTCAGGGGTTATCAGAAGTTTTTGAACGCTATGTAAAAAACCGGATTATCGCCGGAGGCATCAGCCTGCCGGAAATTCCCCAAGAAGTGATGAATCGTTATCCTGGGGTTGTTGAAGCGGTTAATAAATTACAGGATGAAGGCTTCCCGCTCTACTGTTACGACGCTTCTCTTGGTGGGCAATTCCCGGTTATTTGCGTGGTTCTGTTTAATCCCAATAATGGCACCTGTTTCGCCTCTTTTGGCGCTCATCCTGAATTTGGCGTGGCACTGGAACGTACAGTTACCGAACTGTTGCAGGGCCGCAGTCTAAAAGATCTGGATGTGTTCAATGCCCCCACTTTCGATAATGAAGAAGTTGCGGAACATACCAATCTGGAGACCCACTTTATTGATTCGAGCGGATTAATCAGTTGGGATTTATTCAAACAAGATGCTGATTATGCATTTGCTGACTGGAATTTCAGCGGCACCACAGAAGAAGAATTTGCCACTTTGATGGCTATCTTCAAACAGCTGGGTGCGGAAGTTTATATTGCTGACTACGAACACCTTGGTGTTTATGCCTGCCGTATTCTGGTGCCGGGTATGTCTGATATTTATCCCGTGGAAGATTTGCATATTGCCAATAACACCATGGGGGTTCATCTACGTGAAACTTTACTCGCGCTACCGGGTAGTCAATGGCAACCGGAGGAATATCTGGCACTGCTCAAGCAATTAGATGACGAAGATCTGGACGATTTTACCCGTGTCCGTGAACTGCTTGGCATTGCTGTTGGTAAAGATAATGGCTGGAGCAATTTACGTATTAGTGAACTGAAATCCATGTTGGCGCTGGCGGCCGGTGATCTGGAACAAGCGCTGATTTGGGTAGAATGGACTCTGGATTTTAACGCCTCAGTCTTTACGGCTGAACGGGCTAACTATTATCGCTGTCTGCAAACACTGCTTTTACTTGCTCAGAAAGCAGATAAAAAGCCGGCACAATATTACCAAGCATGCGTAAAAATGTACGGACAGGATGCGGTTGAAGCAGCTTCAGCGGCTATTTCTGGTGAAAATTGTTTTTACGGCTTGTGGTCAGTCGATGCAGATTTAAAATCACTATCCGCTCATCAGGCTTTATTAGCCGCTTATGAGAAACTGCAAAAAGCAAAACGTGATTTCTGGAACGCAAAATAAAATTGTAGAAAAGACAATTTTTCATTAAAGGTAAAATACAGGTTAAATTCAATTTATTTAAAACAACAAATAAATAACAATTTAACCTGTTATTTTACTTACCAAACTTCCCTCTAGTGATTAAATAAAAAAAATCAATAATTTTTAAAATTTTTTTATTTTATTAAAATCAATAAATTAACGGAGATTTTAACCAATTCACATCCCAAAACAACGTTCACTCTCTGAGGATTATGATCTATATCAAGTTTACATCCTCATGCCTTTGTTATTATCGTTACGTACCATAACTAATTAATCATAAAGAGAATGTTAGTATGAAAGCTGACACCCCTTTTAATTTATTATCGCCTGCGGTAATAGCAAAATTCGCTGACGATGTTGGTGTTTATAAAACCACCAAACATCCTGCAATCACCTATATATCAGCAATAACTGCCGGTTTTTTTATTTCTATTGCCTTTGTTTTTTACATTACCGCTACCACAGGAACTGAATCTGTCCCTTATGGGTTAGCTAAATTAGTCGGCGGAATCTGTTTCTCACTGGGGTTAATGTTAGTTGTGGTTTGTGGGGCAGATTTATTTACTTCCACCGTACTGACGATTATTTCCAAAGCAACCGGGCGTATAACCTGGCATCAAATGTTTAAAAACTGGATTAACGTTTATTTTGGTAATTTAATTGGTGCGTTATTTTTTGTCGCTATTATCTGGTTTGCCGGTCAATATCGTGTTGCTAACGGATTATGGGGCCTGAATGTATTACAAACTGCTGATCATAAAGTGCACCATACTTTTATTGAAGCTGTATTCTTAGGCATTCTTGCCAACTTGATGGTTTGTCTCGCCGTTTGGATGAGTTATGCCGGACGTAGCTTACTGGACAAAATATTTGCCATGATTTTACCCGTAGGCATGTTTGTCGCCAGCGGCTTTGAGCACAGTATTGCTAACATGTTTTTAATTCCGCTTGCTATTGTTATTAAGAATTTCGCACCAACCGAATTCTGGAGCAATGTGGGAGCAACACCTGAACAATTTTCTCAACTCACTATTTCACACTTTATTACTGACAATTTAATTCCAGTCACTATTGGTAACATTATCGGTGGCGCAGTTTTAGTGGGTTTGACTTACTGGTTAATTTATCTGCGTAGCGAGCAAAAATATTAATTAGCTCCCTCGCCTGATTTTTCAAAAGTTCGATTATTAAATAAGGTAGACGTATCATGACTGAGTTAAATGAAAAATTCTCTGTAGCATGGCAAAGTTTTAATCAGAGTGACTGGCAAAACGAAGTCAATATTCGTGATTTCATCCAGAAAAACTATACGCCATATGAGGGTGACGAATCTTTCCTCGCAAGCTCTACCAAAGCAACCGATGCTTTGTGGGAAAAAGTCATGGAAGGTATCAAAATCGAAAACCGTACTCATGCGCCGGTTGATTTTGACACTGATGTCGCTGCTACCATTACTTCCCATGATGCGGGTTACATCGAAAAAGATCTGGAAACTATCGTTGGCCTGCAAACCGAAGCCCCGCTGAAACGCGCTCTGATTCCATTTGGCGGCATCAAAATGGTGGAAGGATCATGTAAAGTTTATGGCCGTGAACTCGATCCTAAACTGAAACAAATTTTCACTGAATATCGTAAGACACATAACCAGGGTGTGTTTGATGTTTACACGCCAGATATTCTGAAATGCCGGAAATCCGGTGTGCTAACAGGTTTGCCTGATGCTTATGGCCGTGGTCGTATCATTGGTGACTATCGCCGAGTTGCGGTATACGGTATCGACTATCTACGTGATGATAAATTCGCCCAATTCAATTCGTTGCAGGAAAAACTAGAAAACGGCGAAGATCTGGCGATAACCATTCAGTTACGCGAAGAGATTGCCGAACAGCATCGCGCTCTGAGCCAGATTAAAGAGATGGCCGCTAAATATGGCTATGATATTTCTGGTCCCGCAACTAACGCTAAAGAAGCGGTGCAATGGACTTACTTCGCTTATCTGGCGGCGGTTAAATCTCAGAATGGCGCCGCTATGTCCTTCGGGCGCGTATCCAGTTTCCTGGATATCTACATCGAACGCGACCTGAAAGCCGGTAAACTGACAGAAATCGAAGCTCAGGAATTGATCGACCATCTGGTCATGAAACTGCGTATGGTTCGCTTCCTGCGCACGCCTGAATATGATGAACTGTTTTCCGGCGACCCAATCTGGGCAACAGAATCTCTGGCCGGTATGGGAGTGGATGGCCGTACTCTGGTGACGAAAAGCAGTTTCCGTTTCCTGAACACTTTATACACCATGGGTCCATCGCCCGAACCCAACATGACTATCCTGTGGTCTGAAAAACTGCCTATAAGTTTCAAAAAGTTCGCCGCAAAAGTTTCCATCGACACCTCCTCTTTACAGTATGAGAACGATGATCTGATGCGTCCTGACTTCAACAATGATGACTACGCTATCGCCTGTTGTGTCAGCCCGATGATCGTGGGTAAACAGATGCAATTCTTCGGCGCCCGCGCAAACCTGGCGAAAACTATGCTGTACGCAATCAACGGCGGCGTGGATGAAAAACTGAAAATGCAGGTTGGCCCAAAAGAAGCGCCAATGAAAGATGAAGTCCTGGACTACGACAAAGTGATGGCCCGTATGGATCATTTTATGGATTGGCTGGCAAAACAGTATGTTACCGCACTGAACATCATCCACTATATGCATGATAAATACAGCTATGAAGCGGCATTGATGGCGCTGCATGATCGTGATGTTTACCGTACTATGGCGTGTGGTATCGCCGGTCTGTCTGTCGCTGCTGACTCGTTGTCTGCAATCAAATATGCCAAAGTCTCTCCGATCCGTGACGAAGAGGGTTTAGCTGTTGATTTCAACATTGAAGGTGAATACCCACAATTCGGTAACAACGACCCCCGCGTTGATGATATCGCCTGTGATCTGGTTGAACGTTTCATGAAAAAAATCCAGAAACTGAATACTTATCGTAACTCGGTACCGACACAATCCGTTCTGACCATCACTTCTAACGTGGTATATGGTAAGAAAACCGGCAACACACCTGATGGACGTCGCGCTGGCGCCCCATTTGGGCCGGGCGCTAACCCAATGCACGGCCGTGATCAGAAAGGGGCCGTCGCTTCTCTGACCTCTGTTGCTAAACTGCCATTCGCCTATGCAAAAGATGGTATCTCTTATACTTTCTCTATCGTGCCGAATGCGTTAGGTAAAGATGATGAAGCGCGTAAAACTAACCTGGCAGGTTTGATGGATGGCTATTTCCACCACGAAGCAGCAATTGAAGGTGGTCAACATCTGAACGTCAACGTAATGAACCGAGACATGTTGCTGGATGCAATGGAAAACCCTGAAAAATATCCTCAATTAACCATTCGGGTATCGGGTTACGCTGTGCGTTTCAACTCACTGACGAAAGAACAGCAACGGGATGTTATCACCCGTACTTTCACGCAATCTATGTAATCATGTGTTGCCAAAAGGCCCTGAATGCTGGGGCCTTTATTCATTTATCCCGTCAGTTTTGGAGCAATCCTGTTATGTCCGTACTTGGCCGTATCCACTCTTCCGAATCCTGTGGCACTGTTGATGGCCCAGGCATCCGGTTTATCGTCTTTTTTCAGGGCTGTCTGATGCGCTGCCTCTATTGCCATAACCGCGATACATGGGATACCCACGGTGGTAAAGCAGTCACTGTCGAAGAATTGATGAAAGAGGCAACAACCTATCGTCATTTTATGAACGCCTCAGGCGGCGGCGTTACCGCATCGGGTGGTGAAGCCATTCTTCAAGCTGAATTTGTACGTGACTGGTTTAGAGCTTGCCATACCGAAGGTATTCATACCTGTCTTGATACCAATGGATTTGTCCGCCGCTATGATCCGATTATTGATGAACTGCTGGATGCAACTGATCTTGTTATGCTTGATTTAAAACAGATCAATGATGAAATCCACCAACAGCTGGTTGGAGTTTCAAATCACCGAACTTTGGAGTTTGCCCGCTATCTGGCTAAACGTAATCAAAAAACCTGGATTCGTTATGTTGTCGTTCCTGGTTGGTCTGATGATGAGGAATCCGCTCATATGCTGGGTGAATTTACCAGGAATATGAAAAATATTGAGAAAATTGAACTTCTGCCCTATCACGAACTGGGTAAGCATAAATGGATTACCCTAGGCGAGGAATATAAGCTGGAAGGTGTTAAACCTCCTGCAAAAGAGACAATGGACAGAGTTAAAGGTATTTTGGAAAGTTATGGGCAAAAGGTTGTGTATTGAATTTCTTACCCCCATTCCTGAAATGAAATGTGAAGTACAGTAAAACTGAAAATCGGATTAGTCCGGTTTTCAAGATTAAAATAAAAAAGAAACATCTATCAATTCAAGCATAATTTCTTCGAAAGACAAAAATGCATTCAGGAAATAACCAAAGAATTGCTATTGATATAATTATACTAACACTCCTGCGTCTAAAACACGCTTAAGAAAATATCCTTATAGGCAAAAATAAATATTGACTTATGATTTGCATGGTATATTTTTAGTACATCGCACTATATTAAGTTAAGCTTCAAAGAAACAGGTTGTTTGTCATGGACACTTTAGATGAATTCTATGAAAGGAACCCTTGGGCCAGAGGGTACTTTGATAATAGTACCAATGAAGAAAGGAAACTTCTAAAAATTCAGATGGATAAACAAAATGAGTTGATGGTGCTCATGGATAGAGTTGCCAACAAATATATGAAATGGAGCCTGGCTAAAGACCATTTTATTCATGAAGTTATTGCTTATTCTGAAGATATCACCGCAAAGATAAATACCGGGGAGCTTTCAATCTCTGAGGCAATAGCTTCATTGGATGAAGAAATGCGATCGTTAGAAAAACAGGATGCAATGCTTTCTCAAAAGAGAGTAAGGCAAGTTATCGTTGTAAAGAAAAAAACGCCAGATGAGAATACTAAA